>JAFGGL010000004.1 GCA_016930575.1 Clostridiales bacterium
ATTCGAACCCCCGGCCCCATGCTCCCAAAGCATGTGCGCTGCCAGACTGCGCTACACCCCGCCTTGTGCAAGCCCATACAGGCGACGAATAGTATTCTACCGAAATTGTGATATGTTGTCAAGCAAAAATCCCGGCGAAGCGGGCTTTTCGGGAGGCACAGAGAAATATTTCTGAAATATTAAGGAAATGCTTGAATTATTAATATTTACATGCTATACTTTTAAAGAAATGTAACATTTGTATAATTCCGCTCAACTTGCTGGAGGAGACGGCACTATGCATGAACAGGGAAAGATAACCGCTCTGATTGTGTTCGGCACCCGGCCGGAGGCCATCAAGATGTGCCCCCTGGTGAAGGAATTCAAGACGCGGTCCAAGATCAATACAAAGGTCTGCGTCACGGCCCAGCACCGCGAGATGCTTGATCAGGTGCTCAAGCTTTTTGACGTCGAGCCGGATTACGATTTGGATATCATGCAGCGGGAACAGTCGCTTTATGATATCACCGCAAAAACCCTTTGCGGCTTTCAGCGTGTGCTTGAGGACTGCAAGCCGGACATCGTGCTGGTGCACGGCGATACCACCACGGCCTTTGCGTCTTCGGTCGCTTCGCTGTATATGCAGATTCCCGTCGGCCACGTGGAGGCGGGGCTTCGGACACATAACATCTACTCCCCCTTTCCCGAAGAGTACAACCGCCAGGCCATCAGCCTGGTAGCGAAATATCACTTCTCGCCCACGCAGATGGCGCGCTATAACCTTCGCATGGAAGGCCGCGCGTCCGAGAGCATCTATGTGACCGGCAATACCGGCATCGACGCGCTGAAAACCACCGTGCGCTGCGATTTTCATTCGGATTATATCGATTGGGCGCAAAACAGCCGCCTGCTGGTGATGACCGCGCACCGCCGCGAAAACATCGGCGATCCCATGCGCTCGATGTTCCGTGCCGTGCGCAGGGTGGTGGACATGTACGGGGATGTGAAACTCATCTATCCCATCCATAAAAATCCCGTCGTGCGCAAGCTCGCCCATGAAATGCTCTCCGACAATCCGCGAATCAAACTGATCGAGCCGATGGAAGTGGACGAGTTCCACAACCTGATCAACGCCGCGTTTTTTATCCTGACCGATTCGGGCGGCATCCAGGAAGAGGCGCCGTCGCTGGGCAAGCCGGTGCTCGTCATGCGCGACACCACCGAACGCCCCGAAGGCCTGGAGGCGGGTACGCTGCGCCTGGTAGGCACGGACGAACAGATCATATTCTACGCTTGCAGGCAGCTTTTAGACGACCCCGAGGAGTACAAAAAAATGAGCACCGCGCGCAATCCCTACGGAGACGGATCCGCGTCGGCGCGTATTGCGGACGTCATCGAAAGAATGCTCTGACCGCGTTTATCGTTCAGTCGAACAGGCTGTCTTCTTCCTTATCAACGTCGATCGATTGGGTTTCCTCCTGGGTTTCCCCGGCTATGCTGCGAGCAGCCGGGGTTTTTTCTTTGCTTCTCCTTTGCCCGCACGGCTGCGGCTTCCGGTTGCCCGGCTTGTGTGTTGATCCATGGATAATCACGGCACACTCCCTTGAAAAAGCAAAGCCGTCAATCGCTCCAAACCCCGTAAAGCCCCTGCATCCAGGCCTCCACATCCATGCCGTAGACGCGGGAAAGCAGCGAAGGCGAAAGCGCTTGTTCCGGCGCGCCGTCGGCCTCGATATGCCCGCGGTGGAGCAGCATCACCCGCGTGCCGAAACGGCGCGCGACGGCCAGGTCGTGCATCACGGAGATCACGGCGCGGCCGCCCTGCCTGAGCCAGCCGGAGATCAGGGTGAGTATCTGTTTCTGGTAGGCGAGGTCCAGATGGCTGGAGGGTTCGTCCAGCAGCAGGAGTTTTGGGTTCTGCGCAAACAGCTGCGCCAGGAACGCGCGCTGCAGCTCGCCGCCGGAGATCCGGGATACGGGATGGCTGCGAAGCTCATAGGTGCCCGTTTCGTGAAGCGCCTGCGCCACGGCGTTTTCATCCGCCGCGTCAAATCCTGAAAGCGCGTCGTGGTAGGCGTAGCGCCCGAGGCGCACGATCTCCTCCACGGTAAAGGCGTAGCCCGATGCGTATCGCTGGGCGAGCAGCCCCATGCACAGCGCGCGCCTGCGCGGTTTCATGCTTTGCAGGTTCTCCCCTTCGAAGCGGATACCGCCCGTATAGGGCACGCCCTGCATCAGCGCGGAAAGCATCGAGGATTTGCCCGCGCCGTTGGGGCCGGTGATCATCAGCCATTCGCCGCTTTGCACGGTGAAGGAGGCGCCGCATACCACCTGGTTTTCGCCGTAACGCACCGACAGGTCTTGGACCTCAAGCATGCGCATCCCCCTTTCGGCCGCGCAGCAGGATGACGGTGAACACCGCCGCGCCGATCAGCGAGGTGACCACGCCGATGGGCAGCTCGAGCGGGCTTACGATCACGCGCGCCAGCAGGTCGGCGAGCATCAGGAAGATCGCGCCGCCGAATACCGTCGCGGGTAGCAGCTTTTTGTGGTTGGGGCCGGTCAAGAGCCGCAGGATGTGCGGCGTGACCAGGCCGACGAAGGCAATGGTGCCGCCGATGGACACGCACACGCCGATCAGCGCGGACGCGCAGATCAGCATCAGGAGCCGCACCCGCTTCACGTTCACGCCGACGGAGCGTGCGTTGGCCTCGCCCACGGCAAAAGCGTTCAGCTCCCGCGCGTGAAAGAGCATCACGCCGCCGAAAACGAGCAGCGCTGCGAGCAGCGCGGCGGCGTTCAGGTAGGTCGAGCCTTGCAGGCTGCCCATGGTCCAGTAGGTGATGGTGCGCAATTTTTCACCGGAAAACGCGATCAGCAGGCTCAGGATTCCCGAGACGAACATGGAATAGATGATGCCGATCAGAATGATGGTGTGCGAGGAAAAACTCCTGTCCAGCCTGTAGGAAAGCGCCAGGATGATGCCGAGCGACAGCGTCGCGCTGAGCATCGCCATCGCCATGGTGCCGGCAAGCCGCAGGAAGGGGACGCTTGCGCCGAACGCGATGGCGGCGACGGCTCCAAGCGACGCGCCCGCCGATACCCCCAGGGTGGAACCGTCGGCCAGCGGGTTTCTTAAAAGCCCCTGCATCACGCCGCCGCACAGCGCCAGCGCCGCGCCCGACAGCGCCACGCACAGCACGCGCGGCAGCCGCACCGACAGGATGATCGCGCTGCGCGCGCCTTCCTGCGCGATGCCGAGGATGGCCTTGCCGATCACGCCCAGCGTTTCCAGCGGGGGGAGGGCAACGCTGCCCGCGCACACGCACAGCGTGAGCGTAAGCAGCGTTGCCGCGGCAAAGCCTATATAGGCAAGAGGTTGAAATCCTTCTTTTTTCATAGGCTTACGGCGCGATGATCGCGTCTTTGAGGGCCCTGGCGCCTTCCGCCAGCCGGGGGCCGGGGCGGGTGAGCGCGTCGCCGACGAAGTACACGGCGCCGTTCTTCACAGCCGTTACGTCTTCCCATCCCGTCCGCAGAAGGATCTCCTCCGTCGGGGAGGGTTCCACGCCGTAGTCGGCCGTCATGGTGGCGATGATGCCGGGGTTGCGGTCAAGTACCTGCTCTTCGGAGATCTGCGCCCAGCCTTCCAGGTCGCTAAAGATGTTGTCAAGTCCCAGGATATCCGCGATCTCCTCGAGGAAGGTGCCCTGTCCGGCGGTCCACAGCCCGTATTGCAGCGGGGAGACCTCGAAGTAGACGCTGCCCGACAGCGGCGTTTCCGCAAGAGCGTCAAAAGTCGCCTGCATGTCCGCGATCAAAGCTTCCGCCTCCGCGTCCTTGCCCGTCAGCGCGCCGATGAGCGTGATGGACTGGTAGACGTCCGCGATACTGTCGGACGCGCTCACGGCTATGGCGATGCCCGCCGTTTCCAGCATCTCCACCTGTTCCTCGGTCTGCGCCATCGTCGACATCAGCACGAGCTGCGGTTCCAGCGCGATGATCTGCTCGAGGTTCGTTTCGTAGCCGGATTCCACCGAGGGGATCGCCAGCGCTTCGGTGGGGTTGTCGCAGTACGCGCCGCGCCCCACCAGCGTGTCTCCCGCGCCCAGCGCGAAGAGGATCTCGCAGTCCGCCGCCGTCAGCGCGACGACCCGCGAAGCCGGGCCGGCAAGGGTGACCTCCCTGTCCTTCATGTCCGTTACGGTGATCGCGCCTGTCTCCGCCAATCCGCAGTTGGCCGCCAGAACCAGAAACAGCGCGAGCACCAATCCGAGAAGTTTTTTGTGCATAATATGTGCACTCCTTTCATCGCCGAACAAACAATGGCCGTCCCTCACAGGACAGCCACTTCTGCGTACGTTAACAAACGAGCGCGTTATGCCCAATCCCAGAGGTCGCCCCGCGAACAGGTCTCCCGGCTTGGCGTCCACCTACTAAGGCGCCTTCCCACCGGTTGCCCGGCAGTGGCATCGTGCCCGTTCGTCCGCCACACGGTTACTGGGATAGCCCGGAATTCTCATCCGTGTTCCCGCGGGGTTGCCCCCGGCATCGTGTGTGATGCATTCGCGTGCTTTCTTCGGTTGTATTCTGAGTATACGGAGCATGTGCCGGTATGTCAACAGCCGATATCTTGTGCGAACTGCCCCCAGACGATATAATAGAACTGATAGTATGATGAAAGAAGAGAAAGATATGCAGTTTACCATCGTGCATACCAACCTGACCGTGTTTGACCTGGACAAGAGTCTTGCTTTTTATAAGGAAGCGCTGGGACTGAAGGAAGTGCGCCGCAGCGAGGCAAAGGACGGCAGCTACAAGATCGTCTTCCTGACCGACGGCACGGACGGCGGCCATATGCTGGAGCTGACCTGGCTTCGGGATAAAAAAACGCCTTACGAGCTGGGCGACAACGAAACGCACATCGCCTTTCGCGTGAAGGAATTCGACGAAGCGCGCGAAAAGCACAGGGCCATGGGCGTGATCTGCTTCGAAAACGAGAAGATGGGCGTCTACTTCATCAACGACCCGGACGACTATTGGCTGGAGATCATACCCGTGAGGGAATAGATAAAAAGGCGCAGCAAAAACCCAACTCATTCGAGTTGGGTTTCTGTCGGAATACCATTTAGTCAATCCAGGGACAGTTGCCAAGTCCGACGGCCTGCGACACGCCGCGGCCCATGCGGCCGTAGGTCTGGGTGCCGGCTGCGGAGTTCAGATAAAGGCGCTGGCCGTCAACGTTGCGGGTGAACTGGTGCAGCGCTTCGCCGTCTGCGCCGAGGCCTGTGCCCTGTACTTCACAGTCGCAGTCTGCGGACAAGTCGCAGTCCTGAAGCATCAGCTGCGTGCCCTGCTGCACGGCGGTGTTGCCGCGGCCGTACATGCGGACGGCGCTGTCTGCGCTACGGGCGTTACCGTAGCCTGCCGCGAAGGCGAATACGGGGATGGTGACCGCGAGTACCAGCGCGGCGATGAGGATCAGGGTGGATTTACGTTTCATGATGAAACCTTCTTTCAATCGTTTGCTGGCAATTCCTTGCCGCAGGGACAGTATCCCCCGTTTGTGTGGCGGATTTGTGTCTTTTTGTGCAACAGATTGTGAGGATGGTGGACAGACAGGCCCGCCTATACTATGATAGGCGTGGAAGGGGGCGCTGCCATGGCCGCTATACTGGTCGCGGACGACAACCGCCAGATCGCTTCGGTGCTCGAAGAATATCTGAAAAAGGAAAACCACACGCCGACTGTCGCCTCCGACGGCGAACAGGCGCTGGAACTGTTCAGGCAGCGGAAGTTCGACGCCGTGCTGCTGGACGTGATGATGCCCAAGATCGACGGCTTTTCCGTGTGCCGCGAGATCCGCAAGACCTCCACCGTGCCCGTGATCATGATCACCGCGCGCGGGGAGGACTTCGAACGCATCATGGGGCTGGATACCGGCGCGGACGACTATATCGTCAAACCCTTTTCCCCGGGCGAGGTCATGGCGCGGCTGCGCGCGGTGCTGCGGCGCATGAAAACCGGCGAGGACAAGGGAAAGCAGACCGTCGCGCGCGGCAATCTACGGGTGTCGGCGGAGGATTACCTGGCGAAGGTCGGCGATACGCCGCTGCCGCTGACGAAAAAGGAGTTTGAGATCCTCTGGACGCTGGCGGAACACCCGGGCAAGGTGTTCTCCCGCGACAACCTGCTGGAAAGCCTGTGGGGTTACGATTATTTCGGCGACACGCGCACCGTGGACACGCACATCAAGCGCCTGCGCGCCAAGGTGGAGGCGGCGGCGCCGGAGGGCTTTGAAATCAAGACCATCTGGGGCGTAGGCTACAAGCTGGAGGTCATGGACGATGCGTAACCGCATTGCGCAAAAACTCCTGCTCTATTTCATCATCCCGCTGTGTATCTTCGCCGTGACGAGCGGGGTGTTGTTTCAAACGCTGTTCACCCGCGACATGACCGGGAACGCCGAACGGGAGCTGACCCGGCGCGCTGCGGAACTGGCGGATACGCTGTCCGAAGCCGCGGGCGGCGAGGCTTCGGGCGCAAGCCAGAACCCGGGCATGGGGCGGGGCTCCGGCAACGAGGCCGGCGCGGGCGCGGGGATGAGCGGCGGTTTGAGCACGTATATTTCCGCGCTGAGCCTGCTGGACGATAACGTCTGGGTGCTGGACGCGGAGCTCAATTTCCTTACCACCGGGCGGCGGATGATGACGATCGAATATTCGGACCTGCCCGCAGACGCCGACCGGGTCGTGAACCGGGTGTTCGGGGGCGAAACGGTGGTCAGCCGGGGATTTTCGGAGCTTTTAGGCGCGCCGACCATCACCGTGGGCGCGCCGATCTATAAAAACGGCGCGATCTACGGCGCGCTGCTGATGCACGACGCTGTATCCGGCATCCAGGCCGTGACCTCGCGGGGGACGGCCGTGCTGATGATCGCGGGCGCGATCGCGCTTTTGATCGCCGTGCTGCTTGCGATCTGGCTGAGCTACGCGTTCGGCAGGCCGCTGAATCAAATGAAGAACACCGCCCTGACGCTTGCGGGCGGAGACTATCAGGCGAAAACCGGCGTGCGCCGCACCGACGAGATCGGCAAGCTCGCCCAGGCGATGGACGTATTGAGCGACAGGCTGTCGGAGGCCAGGGAGCAAAAGGAGCGGCAGGAGCAGCTGCGCATGGAGTTCCTCTCCAACGTATCCCACGAACTGCGCACGCCCGCCGCGGTGCTGCGCGGCTCGCTGGAAGCGCTGGTGGACGGCGTGGTGACCGACGAAAAGCAGGTGAAGGAATACCACGCGCAGATGCTCAGGGAAACGCTGGGGCTGCAGCGGCTGACGAACGATCTTTTGGAGCTTTCCAAGCTGCAAAACCCGGATTTCGCCATTGAACAATCCGAAGTGATTTTGCAGGACGTGCTCTCCGACGCCCTGCACGCCGCGCAGCAGATGGCGCGCGAGAAGCACATCACCGTCGTGCAGGAGACGGCGGAGGACGCCGTTGCGGTCACCGGCGATTACGGGCGGCTTAAGCAGATGCTGCTGATCGTGCTGGACAATGCGGTGAAGTTCTCCCCCGAGAGCGGGACAATCGAAGTGAAGCTATCGAATGAACAGATCACCGTCCGGGACCACGGCGCGGGCATCGCGCCGGACTTGCTGCCGCATATCTTCGACCGCTTCCGCAAAACGCCCTCGGAGGAAAACCGCCAGGGCTCGGGCCTGGGCCTCGCCATCGCCAAGCAGATCGCCGTGCGGCACGGGATCATAATCGACGTAGAGAGTAAACCAGGCGAGGGTACGCTGTTCACGTTTAAGCTTAAAAACTAAGGTTTGGTCTTCCGCTTTGCCTTATTTGGCATAATCGGATATAATGATATGCCTGGGAGATAGAATAGGCATCAAAAGAAGCCGTATCCGTACCCGGGAAACCTGTTTGAATAACATTTACTGGAGGGTATAGAATGGACAATACCGCAACGCTGGCGATCACAAAACGGGAAAAGGGCAGCAAAGGGGCCATGAACCAATTGAGAAGGGATGGCTTCCTGCCGGCTTCCATATCCAAGAAAGGCAGCGAATCCGTCAGCTTTTCGATGCGGAAGGAGGAATTCCGCAAGGCGTTCAGCACGCAGGGGATGTCGGGCATCTATACGCTGAAAGGCGAGAAGAAAGTAAGTTTCACGGCGATGGTCCGCGAGATCCAATACGTTCCGGGCTCGTACGACTATCTGCACGTGACGTTCCAGGCGATATCTTTGACCGAGGAAACCACGGCGGATATCCACCTGCACATCCACGGGCGGGATGCGCTTCACCATAACGGCTTTGAGCTTTTGCAGCAGCTTGATTCCCTGCATGTCAGGGGACTGCCGGGCGACTTCCCCCCGGCCATCAATATCGACGTGACCGAAATGGAACCGGGCGCGCAGGTGACCGTCGCCGACGTGGAACTGCCTGCGGGCCTCACCTGCCTGACGGAGGCGGACCGCCTTGTCCTGTCCGTGTCCTACCCGAAGGTCCACGAAGAGGCGCCCGCAGAGGTCGGGGAGGCTGCCGAAGGAGAAGCCGCGGAAGCTGCAGAGGGCGGAGAGGCTGCTGAACAATCCGGTACAGAAAGCGAGTAAAGGTACGCAAAGCCACGGAATCATTCCGCTGTTTTAAAGATATAGGGATTTCATCCCTATGACCCTGATCAGGGGCAGTGCCCCTGAACCCCACTAGAAAGGCCGCGCAATGCGCGGCCTTTGGTGCTGGGTCAAGGGCAATAGCCCTTGGCGGGGTTGTAGGGGCGGCAGCCCCTGCGAACCTACAGCTTCTCCCACTTCGTTACCTTGCCCATCTTGACGAGTTTATCGTTTAGAAGCTGCATGATGATGGCGCGTTTGAGGATGCCCAGCTGTTTGAAGGTAAGGTCGTTGTGGGCCACGTTTTCCGCCTGGCCTTCGAACAGGCGTACGATATCGGCTTTTCGCAGGAGGGTGCATAGGCGCAGCACGCCCGCCTCGCCGTCCTTGAGGTCTTCTTCCAGGATGTTGTACGCCTGGTTGAGCGTCACCGCGCCCTCCATCACCAGGTCGATGCCGTCGATGGAATACTCCGGCGGCGTGGCCAGCGAATCCGGAACGCCGCGCATATGCACGCGCTTGCCCGTCACACGTGCGACCATGTCCGCTGTGGTGGAACCGCAGACCACCTTCAGGCCGTCGCAGGCAAGGAATCGTTTTACGAAGATCGCGTCGTCCGTCTTGTCGGCGGGCGGCCCGGAGAAGATGTTGATCACGCTTGCCTTGCGCAGCGTCAAAAGCGCGACGGAGGTATCGTCGCCGTGTACGTTGCCGGAAAGCGCCTTGGTTTTCATCAGAATCATATCCAGCGCGTCGCCTGTGGGCATCCCCGCAGAAACGCACTTCTGGTACAGGTCTATAAACCCGTCCGCGCCCCAGCCCATGCCCTGCCCGCGCCCGAGCCCCGCCTGGGTGACGCCGTCGGTGAAAAACACCATCGAGTCGCCTTCTTTGAGGAGCACCGAGGTCTCCGTGACGATTTCCTTGGACAGCGTATAGTGCGTGGAGCGGAGCTTTTGCACCACGCCGTCGCGGACAAGCAGCGGCAGCGGCGCCTCAAACGAGAGGCTTACGAACTGCCCGTTTTTCATGATGCGCGCGATATTGAACGCGGCGAAGGGCACCTTTTCGCTGCGTGCGCGGTGCATGAGCCTGAGCGCTTTTTCGCACGCGTTATGGATCGGGATGCCCGAACGCATCAGGTGCAGCATGCGGCTGATGCACATACGCGCGGCGATGTTGGCGTAGCTGCCCGAGCCGATGCCGTCGGCCAGGATAAAATCGGTATGCTCCATCGTGCGCACGATCTCCGCCTGATCGCCGCATTCGCGGTAGCCGCGCTTGTTCGCCTGCCGAAGCAGCAACTCCGTGTACAGGCGCAGTTTCGGCTCATTCATCGGATTGAATCAATTCCTCCAGCAGCGTCTCGGAGCGCGCGGCGCTCTCGCCCAGGTAGTCGGCCATCTTCTGCGCCATTTCGAGGTTGTGCGCGATCAGCGTTTCCACGCGCCGGATGGTCTTGTCGCGCGAGGACTTGATCTTGGCTTCGTTGAGCTTGATGTTTGACAGGTCCATGTAGATGCCGACGTACTGCTTTTCCGCGGGCAGGTAGTAGACCACCTGGTGGAATTCGCGGCCCATGTACTCAAAGATCGATTCCAGGTACTTGCCCGGCTGCGCGAACACCTTCTCATAGATGGTCGAATCCAGCAGGTAGGAGATCTTGCGCCCGATGATCGCCGACGTGCAGGAGAAATACTTCTCAAACGCGGGATTGATGAGCTGTATCGTCAGCCCCTCGTCCAGAATCACGATGCCCTCGGGCGCGTTGTGCAGTATGGTGTCGGCGCGGTTTTCGGCGCGGCGGCGCATGTAGGGGATGCACATGGAGTACTCGGCCATGCCGTTTAGGATGGCGACGGCGTTTTCCTCGCAGTTAGCGTAGCCGCAGGCGCCGCAGTTGAGCCGGTTTTCCGGCGCGGATTTGTAGGTATGTTCGTACACGTCCAGGATGTCCTGCTCGGTGTACTTCACCGTGGGGACGGGTTTTTTGACAAAGCTTGTGGACAGGTCCACGGGCGGCATCGCTTCCTCGGCGCCGATGATTTCATCCTTCACGTGCGCGTAGTTGATGATATCCTTGCGCTTTTCAAAGATGTTGCTCCCGCTTTCGTTGCCCGCGCCGCCGATGCACCCGCCGTTGCATAACAGCGGCTCGATGATCTCCAGGTCCTTGGAGGTAACGGCTGCGTGCAAGAGCGTGATCGTGTTTTCAAAGCCCGAGGTGTGCACGATGTTGATGGAGTCGATGCTGTCGTCAAGCCCCGCGGTCTTGATCATGCCGCCCGGCAGGGGGAATAGCTTGGCGGTGTTCAGATGCCCGATCCGGTCAAAGCCCGAATCGCAGATCTCCTCAAGCACGATGCCTTCTTCCGCAAACCACTGGTTGAGTTCCCTGAAGGTCAGCACGCCGTCGACGATGCCCCTGTATTTCTCCTGCTGCGCCTCCGCTTTTTTGGCGATGCAGGGGCCGATGAACACCGCGTGCATATCGGGGTGCAGCGCCTTGGTGATCTTGCAGTGCGCGATCATCGGGGAGACGACGGGCATGAGCAGGCCGATATGCTCGGGCATATAGGTCTGCACATAATCCACCACCGCGGGGCAGGCGGTTGCGATGCCGCCCTTGCCCGTGGCCGCGGCGAGTTTTTTGGTATAGGCAGCCACGGCGTCGGCGCCGACGGAGGTCTCCTCCACGCGCCTGAAGCCCAGGCCCCGCAGCCCCGCCGCCAGGCGGCGGCGCAGGTAGCCCGGGTACTCCGCCGCGAACGAAGGCGCCACGCAGGCCACCACGTCGCCGGAGTTGACGATCTTCTTGATCTCGTCCAGCTGGCTTTCGTCCACCTTGGCCTTCTGCAGGCAGGTCTTCACGCAGGTGCCGCAGTTGATGCAGCGGTCCGGGTTGATGAACGCCTGGTTGGACTTGATGCCGATCGCCTTGACGGGACATGCGCGGACGCAGCGGTAGCA
>JAFGGL010000064.1 GCA_016930575.1 Clostridiales bacterium
AGGCTCACCACCACGCCCTCGGGCTGTTCCAGCGTCAGGATGTTCATCACGTCTTCAACTGTCAGCGGCTCGAAGTAAAGCTTGTCGCTGGTGGTGTAATCGGTGGAGACGGTCTCCGGGTTGTTGTTGATGATGATCGCCTCGTATCCCGCCTCCCGGATGGTCCAGATGGCGTGGACGGTGGAGTAGTCAAACTCCACGCCCTGCCCGATGCGGATGGGGCCCGAACCCAGCACCACGATCTTCTTTTTATCGAAGACGATACTCTCGTTCTCCTCCTCGTAGGTGGAGTAGAAGTAGGGCACGTAGCTTTCAAACTCGCTGGCGCAGGTGTCGATCATCTTGTAGACCGGCATCAGGTTCTCGCGCCGGCGGAAGCGGAAGATATCCTTCTCCGTCTGCCCCCACATCTGCGCGATGTATTTGTCGGAGATTCCCAGGTGTTTGGCGGCGCGCAGCACCTCCGGGTCGTCCTTGCCGTTGACGAGCATCGCTTCGAAGAATACGATGTTTTTGATCTTCTCCAGGAAGAACATGTCGATCATCGTTTCGTCGTGGATGCGCTGAAGAGTCGCGCCGATGCGGATGAGTTGCGCGATGGCGAAAATCCGGTCGTCCGTCGCGGTGCGGATATAGGTATACAGTTCCTCCGCGTCCATGCCGGAGAACTTGGGCATGTGCAGGTGGCTGACGCCGATCTCCAGCGAACGCACGGCTTTGAGCAGGCTTTCCTCCATCGTGCGCCCGATGGCCATCACCTCGCCCGTCGCTTTCATCTGCGTGGAGAGGGTGTTTAAGGACCCTTCCAGCTTGTCAAACGGAAAGCGCGCGATCTTGGTGACCACGAAGTCCAGCGCGGGTTCGAAGCTCGCCGGGGTGTTGGCGAGCTGGATCTCGTCCAGGCGCAGCCCCACGGCGATCTTGGCCGATACGCGCGCGATGGGGTAGCCGCTGGCTTTACTGGCAAGGGCGGAGGAACGGCTGACGCGCGGGTTGACCTCGATGAGGTAATACTGGAAGCTGACGGGGTCTAGCGCGAACTGGATGTTGCACCCGCCCTCAATCTTCAGCGCGTGGATGATCTTAAGCGCGGAGTCGCGCAGCATCTGGTATTCCTTGTTGGTTAAAGTCTGGCTGGGGCACACGACGATGGAATCGCCCGTGTGCACGCCGACGGGATCGAGGTTTTCCATGTTGCAGACGGTGATGGCGGTGTCGTTTGCGTCGCGCATGACCTCGTATTCGATTTCCTTATAGCCCTTGATACTCTTTTCCACCAGCACCTGATGGACGGGGGAGAGCTTCAGGGCGTTTTTCATCAGCGGAAGCAGTTCTTCCTCGTTGTCGGCAAAGCCGCCGCCCGTGCCGCCCAGCGTGAACGCGGGCCGCAGGATAACCGGATAACCGATGTCCTCCGCCGCCTTTTTACCTTCCTCCATGGACGTTGCGATCATGGACGGCAGCACCGGTTCGCCCAGGTATACGCAGAGCTTCTTGAACTCGTCGCGGTCCTCGGCTTTGTTGATACTGTCGAAACTCGTGCCCAGGATCTCCACCTGGCATTCTTCCAGCACACCCTTTGTATGCAGGCGCATGGCGAGGTTGAGCCCCGTCTGCCCGCCGAGGCCGGGCAGGATGGCGTCCGGGCGCTCAAAGCGCAGGATCTTCGCCACGTATTCCAGCGTCAGCGGCTCCATGTACACCTTGTCGGCGATATTCGTATCGGTCATGATGGTGGCGGGGTTGGAGTTGACGAGGATCACCTCGTACCCTTCCTCGCGCAGCGCCAGGCAGGCCTGCGTGCCCGCGTAGTCGAACTCCGCCGCCTGGCCGATGACGATCGGACCCGAGCCGATGACCAGCACGCGCTTGATATCCGTCCGCCTAGGCATGCCGCTCACCCGCCTTTGCCATCATCCCGATGAACCGGTCGAACAGGTGGGTGGAGTCCTGCGGGCCGGGCGCGCTTTCGGGGTGGTACTGTATGGAGAAGAGCTGATCTTCCTCGCAGGCTAACCCTTCGGCGGTCAGGTCCAGCAGGTTTTGATGGGTGAGGGTGAGGCGCGTATTTTGTAAACTGTCCACGTCCACGGCGTAGCTGTGGTTCTGGCTGGTGACGGCGATTTTGCCCGTACGCAGTTCCTTCACCGGATGGTTGCCGCCGCGGTGGCCGAACTTCATCTTGTAGGTCCTGGCGCCATAGGCCAGCGCGATCAGCTGGTGCCCCAGGCAGATGCCGAAGATTGGCAGCCTGCCCCTGAGCTCCCTGACCGCCTGGATCACGTCGGGGACGTCCTCCGGGTCGCCCGGGCCGTTGGAGAGGAAAAGACCGTCGGGTTTAAATTTCATGATATCTTCCGCCGTGGCGTCGTAGGGCACGACGACGGCAGAGCAGCCACGGCGGTTGAGTTCGCGGATGATGTTTAATTTGATGCCGCAGTCCACGCAGACCACGGTGAATTTCGGGTTTTTAATATCCGAACGCCATGGCTGCTTACACGAAACGCGGGAGACCGTATCGCGCGGCAGCCGGTAGGCGCGGATTTTTTCAAGCGCTTCCTCGCGGCTGACTTCCGGCGCGCACAAAATCGCGCGCTGGCTGCCTTCGTTTCTAATCATGCGGGTGATCTTGCGGGTGTCCACGCCCTGGATGCCGGGGATATCGTACGCTTCCAGCAGCTGGCTCAGGGTTCCGGTCGCGCGGAAGTTGGAGGGGAGATCGTTGTATTCGCGCACGACCATCGCGCCCATGGTGGGGATTTTGGTTTCGTGGTCGTCGTCGCATACGCCGTAGTTGCCGATCAGCGGGTAGGTCATCACCACCATCTGCTCGGTGTAACTGGGGTCGGTGACGATCTCCTGGTAACCGACCATGGAAGTGTTGAACACCATCTCGCAAAGTATTTCCCTGACCGCGCCGAACGACGCGCCGGAAAACTCCGCGCCGTTTTCCATCACCAGTTTGCGGCTTTGCTTTTCCATACGATCTCACCTCCCATCATCGTCAGTATGCAGTCGCCCGTGACCTTCATCCCGTCAAAGGGCGTAGCATGTCCTTTGGACAGGAATTCGGCGGGCTTTATAACCCATTCCCGGTCAAGGTCGAGCACTGCAAGGTCGGCGGGCTGCCCCGCTTCCAGCGTCCGCTCCGGCAGGCCGAAGCGCTTGCGCGGATTATCGATCATCAGCTCCAACAGCTTTTCAAGCGCCAGGATGCCGGTTTTGACCAGCCCCGTATGTAGCGCCGCGAACGCGCACTCCAGCCCCACAACGCCCATCAGGCTGCCCTTCAGCCCGCCCGCCTTTTCCGCGTCGGTATGCGGCGCGTGGTCGGTGGCGATCATGTCGACCGTGCCGTCCAAAAGCCCTTCGATCAGCGCTTCCCGATCCGCTCTGGCGCGGATAGGCGGGTTCATCTTGAAGCGCCCATCGTCGCGCAGGTCCTCGTCGCACAGCAGCAGGTAGTGCGGCGCGGTCTCGCAGCTTACGTCCGCGCCTTCGGCCTTCGCCCGGCGGATCAGCGCGACGCTTTCCTTCGTGGAAACGTGGCACATATGGTACTTGCAGCCGGTTTCCTTCGCCAGCTTCAAATCGCGCTCCAGCTGCCGCCATTCGCTTTTGGAGGAGATGCCCTTGTGCCCGTGACGCCTGCAGTATTCCCCGTCGTGGATAAAGCCGCCGGTCAGGAGGCTGTCGTCTTCGCAGTGCGCGGCGATCAATTTACCGGTCTTCTTTACCTGCTCCATCGCGCCGCGCATGGCGCTTGCGGACTGCACGCCGCGCCCGTCGTCGGAAAAGCCCGCGACGTACGGCGCAAGCGCCCTGAAATCCACAAGCTCGTTTCCCTGCTGCCCTTTGGTGATGCAGGCGTAGGGTACGACGTTGATGCAGGCGTCCCGCAGAATGAGTTTGCGTTCTTTGTCCAGGTGTTCCATGCTGTCCGGCGGCGGAGAAAGGTTCGGCATGGCGCATACGTCGGTATACCCGCCGCGCGCCGCCGCGCGCGTGCCTGAAAGAATGGTCTCCTTATATGAAAAACCCGGCTCCCGCAGATGAACGTGAACATCTGCGAAACCGGGAATGACAACTTTGCCTGAAAGGGAAAGAACGGACGCTTCGCTTCCTTCAGGCGGTGACAGAAGAGGAAACAGCTTGCCCTGCCGGATCATCAGATCGTTTTGCAGGAGCGTTTGCTTTCTGTAAAGCATGGCTCCTTTGAGCACAGTGTCCAAACGTTCGCGCTCCTTCCCCCCGGAATGCCATCCTATATTCAACTGTGTATTATACGGGATGATAACAATCTTGTCAATGACGAAATGATTGAATATTATGCGCGATTAATTACCATATATTGCGGTTATACGGAATATTATCGTGAGCGCACCCCAAATAAAGGCGCGGCGAATGCGGTACGCGGTATCCAGAATGGCGAATATTTATTCACGTTCAGGTATATTTGAGAAACCCTGTACTGTAAATTCAGGAAAACTGCGCCGTGGTGAACCGCTCGAACGGGATGCCGCCGGCCGCTTCCCCGCGCAGCAGGCTTCCTACGTGCATCAGCAGCGGGAACTCTTTTTTCGAGAGCTTGCCTGCCTTGATGGCTTTGGAAACCGCGCCGACCAGGCGTCCGGCGATCACGACGGATTCCAGCGTGACGCCGCTGAGTTCCTCCATCGCTTCCGCAAATGGCATGCCGCGCCCCAGCAGCGTGCCGAGCTTGCGCGTACGCCCGCCGAACACCGTGACGTACAAATCGCCCGCGCCGTAGACGATGTTGTCCGCGCCCGCGCCTACATAGCGCAGGATCGCGGCCATCTCCCGCACGCTCTGCCCGAAGAGGGCGGCCTGCGGGTTGTACACCGGGGGACAGCCAACGCCTTTCTCCTTTTCGGCCGCTCCCACGGCCAGCGTCACGCCCAGGGCGTAGGCGTTTTTCATCGCAACGGCGCATTCCACGCCCAGTACGTCGGCGGAAAGGCTGACGTGGTAATAGTCCGTCGCGAACATTGCCTTCAGTTTGCGTAAAACGGCGGGATCATGCCCGCAAAAAACCACGGCGCTGTGGCGGCGCTCCGCCAGCTCGTAGCTGGTGCAGGGCCCGCCGATGGCGCTGAAGGACAGGCGACCGCCGGTTTTTTCCGTATAATAATCGGGAAACGCGCTCAGCGTTCCGTCGGCATGGTCAAACAACCCCTTGGTCACCGACAGCACCGGTACGCCGCCGGGGATATGGGGGATGACCGCGTCTAAAAACCAGTCCACGCCGAAGCTGGACACGCCGCAGATCACCGCGTCGGCTCCGGCCAGCGCTGTTTCCAGATCCTCGATTTGATAGTACGCAACGCCGTCCGGCAGCGTCCGTTTCATCGTGAGGTGTTCGCTGCGCGCGCGCGCGTGGGTGATGATCTCCCGGTCCAGATGGGTGCCCACGATGCGCACCGTATGCCCGTTGTCCCTGGCGGGGATGCTCATGGCCGAGCCCATCATGCCCGCGCCGACGATTGTGATGATGCTCAAGTGAAACGCTCCTCTCATGTTTAAAAACATGTTGCTTTACCAAGAACAAAATACCGTATAATGAAAAACTATGCAAGAAGTATAGTGATAGTATGTATTATGTGATTTTGAGAGGAAGTATACTACAAATTATTCTAATGGCAGCTTATATAGAGTATAAAGATAAATACTACATGAATTTAAATCAATATCACTAGGATATACATTCAGCTGGATTATATCGTAGGGAATAGATTTATCTGGAAGGATCTTTCAGGGATTTATCAGATACCACATTTTTACAGAAACCCGTTTTCCGCTTGCATTGGAAGCATGTTTTGAGTACAATAGATTGGGTTGACACCCAATGAACGATCATTGCACATAGAGGAGGAGAATATTCATGGTCAAAGTAGCAATCAACGGTTTCGGCCGCATCGGCCGCCTTGCTTTCCGCCAGATGTTTACCGCGGAAGGATATGAAGTGGTTGCCATCAACGATCTCACCAGTCCCGCGATGTTGGCGCACCTGCTGAAGTACGATACGGCGCAGGGCCCCTACTGCGGCAAGCTGGGTGAGAACCTGCACACCGTGGACTCCACGGACGACAGCATCATCGTAGACGGCAAGGAGATCAGGATCTACGCCATCAAGGACGCTGCGCAGGCGCCCTGGGGCGAGCTGGATATCGACGTGGTGCTGGAGTGCACCGGCTTTTACACCAGCGAGGAGAAGAGCCAGGCGCATATCGACGCGGGCGCCAAAAAGGTGATCATCTCCGCGCCTGCCGGAAAAATGAAGACCATCGTCTTCTCCGTAAACGAAGATACCTTGACCAAAGACGACAAGATCATCTGCGCCGCGTCCTGCACCACCAACTGCCTGGCGCCCATGGCGTATGTGCTCAACAAAACCTATCCCATCCAGTCGGGCATCATGACCACCATCCACGCCTACACCGCCGACCAGATGCTTTTGGACGGCCCGCACCGCAAGGGCAACCTGCGCCGCGCCCGCGCCGCCGCGCAGAATATCGTACCCAGTTCCACCGGCGCCGCCAAGGCCATCGGCCTGGTGATTCCCGAGCTCAACGGCAAGCTGATCGGCTCCGCCCAGCGCGTACCCGTTTGCACCGGTTCCACCACCATTCTGGTCTCGGTAGTCAAGGGTAGGGACGTGACGGTGGAAAGCGTCAACGCCGCGATGAAGGCCGCCGCCTCCGAAAGCTATTGCTACAACGAAGAGGAGATCGTATCCTCCGACGTGATCGGCACCAAATACGGCTCGATCTTCGACGCGACGCAGACCATGGTGACTAAACTCGGCGAGGATACATACCAGGTGCAGACCGTAGCCTGGTACGACAACGAGAACAGCTACGCCTCGCAGATGGTACGGACCATTAAATACATGGCCGAGCTGTGATAATCCAGCCCGTCCATAATACCCAATCTGCGGTGTTGGCTGCGTCGGGCTCGAGCGTCACTTACGGACATGTAAGCTCAGCTCTCGCCCTCCTTGCCGTCTAGCATCTTGGGCATTCTGAACAGGCTGGCATTACCCCAGGATTCTAGAAATTATATACAAAAGGCTGCCGGTTCCGGCAGCCTTTTGCTTACGTGTTTATTTCAGGTCGTATCCCCGTCCGCTTTTTGATATGCGCTGCGGTCGCCGGCGCGGATGTGGCTGCAGATCAGCGAGCCGATGTCGCTGACGACCTGGCGCAGGTTCTCGTCCTTGATCATGTCCTGCTTTTGCCGGAGCCTGGCCGTGATGGAGGACACCAGCGACGGCGAACCGATCAGCGACTGCTCCAGCACCGAGAACAGCCCCGCGTCCATCGCGTCGGTGAAGAACTTCGCCTCTCGTATCATGCCGTTTTCAATCAGCAGGTTGACGCTGATGCCGCCCCAGGGGAAGCTTTCTCTTACCGTAAAGGTGTAAGGCACTTCCTTGGGGAAGATCCACGCGGCGCTGCGGTATTGCTCGGCCAATTTGGAGATGGTCGGCTGATCCATCATCTTTTCATCCAGGATCGCCGGCGCGTGGCCGTAGACCTTGGCAAACGCCCGAAACAGCGCCGCCTGCAGCCCGTCTATGGTGATATCGGGCGCGATGGATTTCAAATTCACCACGCGGGAGGGCACGCTTTTCACGCCGCGGTTTTGCAGCTTCTGCTGGTCGGCGGTCAGGTACTGGTCCATCACGCTCATATCGGCGTTAACCAAAATCGTGCCGTGGTGATAGGCGTTGTGCCCGGAGGTGTAAAACGCGTTGCCGGAAAACTTGCGCTCGCCGATGTGCAGATCGTTGCGCCCGGACTGCACGGCCTTGAGGCCGTAGCTTGAGACAGCCGTTTGAATCACGGACAGCTGCCTTGGGATATTGAAGTCGGCCCTGGGCACGAGGAAGGTGAAATTCATGTTCCCCAGGTCGTGGTACACCGTGCCCCCACCGCTTAATCGCCTGGCGATTTTGCCGCCGTCGCCCAGGAAATCCTTCACGCGGCATTCGTACCACGGGTTCTGGTTACGGCCGCATACGATGGTATGCGCATTCTGCCACAAATACAGGATCGCCGTATCTTCGGGCAGCGTGTCCAGAAGCTGCTTTTCTATAGCAAGGTTGCGGTAAGGGTCCGTGCTGCGGGCGATGATGCAGGCAGTGCGTCTGATCATGTGTTTTATCCCTCGGTCTTTTCGTCGTTTGCTCTCCAGCGCAGGATAGGATTGCGGGCGGCTGTGACTTCGTCGGGCCTCCCGATCACGGCGTCGTGCGGCGCGGAGCGCAGAGCTTCGGGGTCGCGCTTGATCTCTTCGAGGATTTTGATCAGGGCGTCCGCCGCGCGGTCCAGCGTCTCCCTGCTTTCGGTCTCCGTCGGCTCGAGCATCAGCGCTTCGGGAACGATCAGCGGGAAGTACATCGTGGGTGGATGGATGCCGTAGTCGATCATCCGCTTGGCGGCGTCCAGCGCGCGCACGCCGTACATCTCCTTGACGGGCTCAAGCGTCAGCACGAATTCGTGCATGCACCGCCGGTTCGCCGCCGCCGTGTAACCCGCGTCCGTGAGGCGCTTTTTCAGATAGTTGGCGTTAAGTACGGCGTGTTCCGCTACGCTTTTCAGCCCCGCGTCGCCTAGAAACCGGATGTAGGCAAGCGCCCGCACCATCACGCCGAAATTGCCGTGGAAAGCCTTGAGCCGAAGTTGCGCGCCCTGCGTTTCGGGCAGGAAGGGGGCGAGGCGGGCTTTCACGCCCACCGAGCCGGCGCCCGGGCCGCCGCCGCCGTGCGGCGTGGAGAACGTCTTATGCAGGTTTAAGTGTACCACATCAAAGCCCATGTCGCCAGGCCTGGCCGCGCCCAAAACCGCGTTAAGGTTCGCGCCGTCGTAGTACATCAGCCCGCCGGCCTTGTGCACCATGTCTGTGATTTGAAGGATATCGGTCTCAAACAGCCCCAGGGTGTTGGGATTGGTCATCATCATACCCGCGACCTCATCGGAGAGAAGGGTTTTCAGATCGTCTAAATCCACGCAGCCGTCCGGGCGGCTTTTGACGCTTAAGACGGTAAAGCCCGCCATCGCCGCGCTGGCCGGGTTGGTGCCGTGCGCGCTGTCCGGCACGATGATCTTCGTGCGCTGTGTTTCGCCGCGCGTTTCGAAATGCTTTTTGACGAACAGCATGCCCGCGAACTCCCCGTGCGCGCCTGCGGCGGGCTGCAGGGTAAACGCGTCCATGCCCGTGATGCGGCAGAGGCTTTCCTTGAGTTCCTCCATAACCGCCTGCACGCCTTCTGTCGCATAGGCAGGCGCCAGCGGGTGGATATTCGCAAAGCCCGGCAGCGCGGCGGCGGCTTCGTTCACGGCGGGGTTGTATTTCATGGTGCAGCTGCCCAGCGGATAGAATCCGCAGTTCACGCCGAAGGTCTTCTGCGCAAGCTCCGTATAATGGCGGTCCACGTCGCACTCGGCAAGCTCCGGGAATATCGGCGGCACGGTGCGCCGCACGGGAAGGGTGTATTCCGGCACGTCGGGCTTCGGAATCACGGCGGTGCCGCGCCCCGGGCGGCTCTTCTCAAAGCTCAGCATACTTACTTTACGCACCTTCGCACACCTCCCGCACCAGTTTGACAGCTGTATCCAGCTGCGCCTTTGACGCCTTCTCGGTCACGCACCAGAGCATCCCGCCCTTGACAGACAGGCCGCTTAAGATACCGTGACCGTGCAGCGCGGCCTCGACGGCTTCCGGATCAGGCAGATCGGTGACGAACTCGTGGAAGAACTCGCCCTTGTGCCGCAGGGATACGCCGCCGATCCTGCACAGTTCGTCCGCGAAATAATGCGCCTTGCTGACACAGCTTTGCGCAACGGCGGCGACGCCCGTAAGTCCCATATAGGTAAGATAGATGGACGCGGTCAGCGCACAGTGCGCGTGGTTGGTGCAGATGTTGGAGGCTGCCTTTTCGCGCCGGATGTGCTGCTCGCGCGCCTGTAGGGTGAGCACGAAGGCGCGCTGGCCCTGCGCGTCGGTTGTCTGTCCCGCGATGCGGCCGGGCAGCCTGCGCATAAGCGCCTTCGTGCAGGCCATGAAGCCTGCGTGCGGCCCGCCGTACGCCATCGGCAGCCCGAAAGGCTGCACGTCGCCGCAGACGACGTCCGCGCCGAGTTCCCCGCCGCCTGGAAGCAGCGCGAGCGTCATCGGATTGACGCCGAGGACGCATTTCACACCCGCGTCCTTCGCGGCGGCAAACAGCGTGGGAACGTCTTCCAGCAGCCCGAAGTAGTTGGGCTGTCGGATATACAGGCTCGCGACGTCGTCCGCCAGCATGGTTTTCAATGCGTCCGGATCCGTGCGCCCGTCCTTCAGCGGCACTACGCGCACTTCGGTATCCGTGCCGTAGCCGTAGGTCCGCATCACGGCGATAGTGTCCGGGTGCGCGGCTTCCGAGACCAGCGCCACAGTGCGCCTGCGCTCGCGGCACATCACGGCGGCTTCGGCGGCGGCAGTGGCGAAATCGTACACGCCCGCGTTGGACGCGTCCATGCCCGTCAGCTCGCAGATCAGCGTTTGGTACTCGAAGATCGCCTGCAGCACGCCCTGGGATAGCTCCGCCTGATATGGCGTATAGGCCGACAGGAATTCCTTTTTGTTCGCGAGCTGCTTAACGATGGGCGGGATGAAATGGTCGTAACAGCCAGCGCCCCGAAGCGTCAGACCGTATCGCGTATTGCGGGCGGCCAGGGTTTCCATTTCCCGCAGGGTCTCCATCTGCGAAAGGCCCGGACGCTCGTCCGCGGGCACGCCGCGCTTCACGCTGTCCGGGATATCTTTGAATAGCTCATCAAGGGATGTTAACCCAAGCGACTTGAGCATCGCCTGCGTTTCCTCGGGGGTGTGCGGGTGGTATTGGCTCATACTTTTCCTCGTTTACAGCGTATCGCAGTATTTCTTGTAGGCGTCTGCGTCCATCAGTTCGGCGCGTCCGGTGATGTTTTCCACCTTCGCAAACCACGCGCCGTACGCCGATTCGTTGATTCTTTCCGGCGCGTTGAGCAGCTCTTCATTCACTTCCGCCACCGTGCCGGTCACGGGCGCGTACACGTCGCTGACGGCCTTCACGCTCTCCACGTCCGCAAACATCTTGCCGGCGGTGATCTCGTCGCCGACCTCCGGCAGGTTGGCGAACACCAAATCGCCCAGCTCGTGCTGCGCGTAATCGGACAGGCCGACCCGCGCCGTCGTATCGCCTAAAAACTCCACCCACTCGTGGCTCTTGGTATAAAGCAATCCCTGTTTGATTTCCATAACCTTGACCTCCTACTTCTTATGATAGAACGGCAACGGCACGATCTTTGCGTCCACGGGGTTGTTGCGAATGACGACCTGTACCGTTTGACCGGGCTCCTGCCAGGCAGCGTCCACCAGCGCCATCGCCACCGCGCCCATGGTGGGGCAGTGCGTGCCGCTTGTCGTCATCCCGATCTCCTTGCCGCCTGCGATGACCGGGCAGTGTTCCCGCGCGATGCCGCGCCCCGTGATCTTCAGCCCGATGCGCGCGCGCCGGGGTTTTCCCATTTCCAGCAGGGCACGCCTGCCGATGAAATCGTCCTTGTCCATCTTCACGAAGCGGTCAAGCCCCGTCTCAGGCGGCGTGACCGTATCGTCCATCTCGTGGCCGTACAAGGGCATCGCGGCTTCCAGCCGCAGCGTGTCGCGGCAGCCCAGCCCGCAGAGCTGCAGGCCGAAGTTCCTGCCGTGCCGGTAGAGCAGGTCGAACAGCTTCTCCCCGTCTTCCGCCTTCACGTACAGTTCAAACCCGTCCTCGCCCGTGTAACCGGTGCGGCTGATGAGGCAATCCATCCCGTCCAGTTTCACAGAATCGATGAACGAGTAATACTTCTGCGGCAACTGGTTCGTGATCGTTTGCATCATCCGCTCCGCCCTGGGGCCCTGCAGGGCAAGCTGGCAGATGCCGTCGGAGATGTCTTCGATCTCCGCGTTCCCAAAGCGGCTGATGAAGATGTGCGCCACGTCCTTGTGGCGGTTCGCGGCGTTGACGACCATCATGTAGTCGTCCTGCGCCTTGCGGTAGACCAGCACGTCGTCGATCACGCCGCCTGAAACGTTGAGCATCGGGCTGTAGCGCACGCGCCCGTCCGCAAGCGTGGAATAATCGTTGCACAAGAGGCGTTGGATGTTGCTTAAGGCGTCCGGCCCTTTGAACGTCACCTCGCCCATGTGGCTGACGTCAAACAGCCCCACATTCTCGCGCACGGCGCGGTGCTCGCCGATAACGCCCGCTTCGTACTGCACGGGCAGCAGGAAGCCCGCGAACGGCACCATCTTGCCGCCGTGTTCCACATGCCGGCCGTATAGCGGCGTTTTTTGCAATTCTTCCGTCATGAATACGCTCCTTTCAGGAAAAAGTAAAGGCACAAAGCCTATCGCTTTGCGCCTCTGTATCGGAACCTGAAAGTTTCTCTGCCAAAGCAGATTGCCTCTTCGGTGCAGAGTGTACCTCTGCTTTCCAGAGTTTCGTCGGGCCTGGGTCCTTTTGCCTGAGAGCTTATGCGTTTTGCCCCTTCGGCGGCGGTTGTGCCGCGCTCTCCCCAAACCTTCAACCGAGTTTCGGTATTCAATTCACATGCTCAGTATAATTCTGTGCTTTTCGCTTGTCAATCGGAAAAAAACATATAGTTGGGTTATTGTCGGGAAATCTGGAATGTTGTGGTTACGGTTTGTATGCAAGCCCTGTATAACGAGGGGAGCGCGGTTGTCCGGATTCGCGTTATTGCTTGTCAATTAAGGGATTTCCCTATATAATAGTGAAAAATCTGGGAAAGGAAGGCGATGGGCATGGAAGCACCCGTGAAGAAGACGAATTTCATCTGGGATTTCATCGACGAAGACTTGGAGACCGGGCGCTGCCAGCAGGTGCTCACCCGTTTTCCGCCCGAACCCAACGGCTATCTGCACATCGGCCATTGCAAGGCCGTGGCGGCGAACTTCGTGACGGCCGAGCATTACGGCGGCAAGTGCAACCTGCGCTTTGACGACACCAACCCCGAGAAGGAAGAGACCGAGTATGTGGACGGCATCCAGGAGGATATCCGCTGGCTCGGCTTCCGCTGGAACGAGCCTGTGCGCTTTGCCAGCGAGTATTACCAGTCCTGCTATGACATCGCCGTAGACTGGATCCGGCGCGGGCTGGCCTATGTGGACAGCCTGACCCCCGAGGAAGTGCGCGAGTACCGCGGAACGCTGACCGAACCGGGCAAAAACAGCCCGTACCGCGACCGTACCGTGGCAGAAAACCTGCGCCTGTTTGAGGAGATGAAGGCGGGCAGGCATGAAGAGGGCAGCATGATCCTCCGCATGAAGATCGACATGGCGAGTCCCAACATGAACATGCGCGATCCCGCCATGTACCGCATCCTGTTCCGCGAGCACCACCGTACGGGGAAACAATGGTGCATCTACCCGATGTACGATTATTCCCACCCCATCGGCGACGCGATCGAGGGCATCACCCACAGCCTGTGCTCGCTGGAGTACGAGGATCACCGCGTGCTGTACAACTGGGTGGTGGAGCATGCTAAGG
Source organism: Clostridiales bacterium (assembly GCA_016930575.1). Lineage (GTDB taxonomy): Bacteria > Bacillota > Clostridia > Christensenellales > Aristaeellaceae > CAXXOK01. Next base: position 13,601 of record JAFGGL010000064.1, read on the forward strand.
ATATGCTACCCGGCAGGCCGCGGCAGATTGAGTTCAGCCGGTTGAACATCACGCGCACCGTCATGTCCAAACGCTACCTGCGCATGCTGGTGGAAAAAGGCATCGTTGCCGGGTGGGACGATCCGCGCATGCCTACGCTATGCGCCATGCGGCGGCGCGGGTACACGCCCGAAGCCGTCCGGGATTTCATCGACCGCATTGGGCTTGCGAAGGCTGACAGCGAGGTGGACTTCGCGCTTTTGGAGCACTGCGTGCGCAATTCACTGAGCGAAACCGCGCCCCGCGCCATGGCGGTGCTGCGCCCGCTGAAAGTGGTGCTTTTAAACTGGCCCGAGGGGAAAACCGACGAACTGCCCGTGGAGAACCATCCCGGGCATCCCGAGATGGGCGAACGCACGGTGACCTTTGGAAGAGAGCTGTATATCGAGCGCGAGGATTTCATGGAAGTGCCCGCGCGCAAGTATTTCCGCCTGTTCCCGGGCGGCGAGGTACGGCTGAAGGGCGCCTACATCATCAAAGGCGAAAGCTGCGAGAAGGACGAGAACGGAAACGTTACCTGCGTGCACTGCTCGGTGGACCTTGCAAGCCGCAACGGAAGCGCGGGCGCGCTGCGCAAGGTGAAGGGCACGCTGCATTGGGTAAGCGCGGCTGAAAGCCTGCCCATGGAAGCGCGCGTTTTCGAACCGCTTTTGGATGAGCAGATCCTCGAAGGCGAGGAGCGCAGGGATTTTCTGGAGATGCTCAACCCGAACAGCCTGGAAGTCTGCCATGGTTTTATGGAAAAATCCCTTGCGTCCGCCAAGGCAGGGGACACCTACCAGTTTTTAAGAATGGGCTACTTCTGCAAGGACAAGGATTCCACGGCCGATTTGCCGGTGTTCAACCACACTGTGAGCCTGCGGGATACCTTCTCAAAGGTGATGAAAGGATCGAACGATGACTGATATCCGCACGCGCTTTGCCCCAAGCCCCACCGGTTATATGCACCTGGGCGGCCTTCGCACGGCGCTGTATGCCTACCTGTTTGCCAGGCAGCGCGGCGGGGCGTTCATCCTGCGCATTGAGGACACCGACCAGGAGCGCGAAGTTCCCGGCGCCGTCGAATTGATCTACGAAGACATGCACAAGGCGGGGCTTGATTACGACGAAGGCCCCGACGTCGGGGGAGACTACGGGCCGTATATCCAGAGCGAACGTAAAGATAAATATCTGCCATTTGCTATGGAGTTGATAGAAAAAGAGAAGGCATACCCTTGTTTTTGTACAAAGGAAGAACTACAGGAAAGGCGTGACGCAGTGACGGCCAAGGGCGAGCAATGGAAGTATGACAAGCATTGCCTGCATATCTCCAAAGACGAGGCCAAGCGCCGCATGGAAAGCGGAGAGCCGTATGTAATCCGCCAGAACATCCCGGAAGATGGGAAGTCACAGTTTGATGACTTAGTTTTTGGTAGTGTCGGTGTTGACCGAAAAGTTTTGGACGATAACGTACTCATTAAAACAGACGGTTTACCAACATACAACTTTGCCAATGTTATCGATGACCACCTAATGCAGATATCGCATGTAATACGCGGAACTGAGTATATGAGCTCAACACCTAAGTATAATATGTTGTATGAAGCCTTTAATTGGCAGCCACCAATATATATGCATCTGCCAGTTGTCATGAAAGATGCCACTCGAAAACTGTCAAAACGCCATGGTGACCCGGGTTTTGAAGATTTGCTGCAGCAAGGGTACTTACGTGACGCGATCATTAACTTTATTGCATTATTAGGCTGGGCGCCAAAAGATAATCGTGAGTTTTTTACTTTGCCCGAACTAGTTAAAGCTTTCGATGTCAAAGGAATATCATTATCTTCATCAATCTTTAATATTGATAAGCTAAACTGGTTCAACTCCGAATACATCAAAAAGATGGACTTTGAGGAGTATCTCGTCATGGTCACCCCGTGGTTTGACAAGGCGCTGAAAGGCAAGGGTATCGACTACCGCCGCCTGGCGGAGCTGATGCACAGCCGCACCGAGGTCTTCAGCCTCGTGCCCGGTATGGTCGGGTTCCTTGCCGAACTGCCGGATTATTCGATCGACCTATACTCCCATCAAAAGATGAAAACGGACCCCCTCCTAAGCCTTAAGGTACTCAAGCTCGCCCTTACCACGGCGGCGGCTTTGCGGGATTTCTCGGAGGACGCCCTCAAGGAAAGCCTGATGAAGCTGGCTGCCGAACACGGGTGGAAGACCGGGCAGGTGATGTGGCCGGTGCGCGTGGCGCTTTCGGGGCTTTCGTCCACGCCGGGCGGCGCGACGGAGATCGCGTACCTGCTGGGCAGGGAGGAAACGCTGCAAAGACTGGCAATCGGGATTAATTTCCTGGAGCAGTACTGCAGCATGCACAACATTCATCTTGACGAATAAAGGAGTACATCAACATGCAAAATAAAGAATGCAAGCCCTACGATCCGAAAACCATCGAAGCGAAATGGCAGAAACGATGGGCGGACGAGGGCACATTTGAAGCGCAGTACCCGTCCGATAAACCCAAGTTTTACGGGCTGATCGAGTTCCCGTACCCCTCGGGCGCCGGCCTGCACGTGGGGCACCCGCGTTCCAACACCGCGATGGACATCATCTGCCGCAAGCGCCGCATGGAGGGCTACAACGTGCTCTATCCCATCGGCTACGACGCCTTCGGCCTGCCCACGGAAAACTACGCCATCGCCAACCATATCCACCCCGCGAAGGTGACCCGGGACAACATCGCGCGCTTCCGCTCGCAGCTTAAGCGCCTCGGGTTTTCCTTCGATTACTCCCGCGAGGTGGACACCACCGATCCCGACTACTACAAGTGGACGCAGTGGATCTTTTTAAAGCTCAACGAGCACGGCCTGGCCTACAAGCACGAGATGCCCATCAACTGGTGCACAAGCTGCAAGGTGGGGCTGGCCAACGAGGAAGTCGTCGGCGGCGTGTGCGAGCGCTGCGGCGGCGAGGTTGTGCGTAAGGTGAAAAGCCAGTGGATGCTGCGCATCACCGAGTACGCACAGAAGCTGCTGGACGGGCTGGATACGGTGAATTTCATCGACAAGGTCGCCATCCAGCAGCGCAACTGGATCGGGCGCTCGGAAGGCGCGGAGGTCGATTTCAAGATCGTCGGCAGGGACGAGAAGCTGCGCGTGTTCACCACGCGCCCGGATACGCTGTTCGGCGCGACGTACATGGTATTGAGCCCCGAGCATCCGTTGATCGATGCCTACAAGGGCGATATTAAAAATTACGGCGAGGTCGCGGAGTACCGCGAGCAAGCCGCCAGGAAGAGCGACTTCGAGCGCACCGAGATGAACAAGGATAAGACGGGCGTTGAGATTAAAGGTCTGTGTGCAGTCAACCCTGTTAATGGTGAAGAAATCCCAATATGGATTAGCGACTACGTGCTGATGAGCTACGGCACCGGCGCGATCATGGCCGTGCCGGGGCACGACACGCGCGACTACGAGTTCGCCAAGACCTTTGATCTCCCCATCGTGGAGGTCATCGCGGGCGGCGATATATCGCAGGAAGCGTATTCGGACGTCGAGGACGGCATTTTAGTCAACAGCGGGTTTTTAAACGGCCTGCCGGTGAAGGAAGCCAAGGAAACCATCACCGCATGGCTGGTAGAAAAAGGCCTCGGGGAGAAGAAGGTCAACTACAAGCTGCGCGACTGGATCTTCAGCCGCCAGCGTTACTGGGGCGAGCCCATCCCCATGGTGCTCTGCGATACATGCGGCGCGGTGCCCGTGCCCGAGGACCAGCTGCCCGTAGTGCTGCCGGCGGTGGAGGATTACGAGCCGACCGATACCGGCGAAAGCCCGCTTGCGAAGATGACGGACTGGGTGAACACCGCCTGCCCCCAATGCGGCGGCCCCGCCAAGCGCGAGACCGACACCATGCCCAACTGGGCGGGGTCGAGCTGGTATTTCCTGCGCTACTGCGACCCGCACAACGACAAGGCATTCGCCGATTACGAGAAGCTTTCATACTGGATGAATGTCGACTGGTACAACGGCGGCATGGAGCACACCACGCTGCACCTTTTGTACAGCCGCTTCTGGCACCGCTTCCTCTACGATATCGGGCTGGTGCCGTGCCCGGAACCCTACCAAAAGCGAACTAGTCACGGCATGGTGCTGGGCGAGACCGGGGACAAGATGTCCAAATCCCGCGGCAACGTCATCAATCCCGACGAATACGTAACGGAAATCGGCGCCGACGCGACGCGCATGTATGAGATGTTCATGGGCGCGTTCGACCAGGCCATTCCGTGGAACCCGAACGGCGCGCGCGGATGCCGCCGCTTCCTGGACCGCGTCTGGCGCTTGATGGACATGCTCAACGACGGCGAAGGCTACCGGAAAGCCCTCACCCCGCTGATGCACGAGACCATCAGGAAGGTCGGCGACGATTACGAGGCGATGAAGTACAACACCGCCATCGCCCAGATGATGACGCTCGTCAACGAATTCTACGCGGCGGACGGCTGCACGAAGGGCGAGTTGAAAACGCTGCTGCTGCTGCTCTACCCCGTGTCCCCGCACATCTGCGAGGAGATGTGGGAGGCGATGGGTTTCGGTTCCGGCATGACTTTTGAACCCTGGCCGGAGTACGACGAAGATGCCATGAAGCGCTCCGAGGTAGAGATCGCCATCCAGATCAACGGCAAGGTGCGCGGGCGCATCATGATCGACCCCGAAATGACCAGAGAACAGGCCGCCAGGGAGCTGCCTGAACATCAGCAGGTGAAGGCGCTGGTCGGGGACCGCGGCATCGTCAAGCTGATCTTCGTACCGGGCAGAAACTGCAACATCATCGTGAAGTAGAGTATCAACGGTTTCAAGGGAGTATGTATGCAACAGCAAAACATCCTTACAGTCGACAAAGTCAGCCGTTCCTTCGGCAAGACACGGGCGCTGAAGGAGTTCAGCATCAGGATCCCCAGGGGACAGATCGTCGGCCTTCTTGGGCGCAACGGCGCGGGCAAATCTACGCTTCTGCGTATCGTCGGCGGCATGCTCAGGCCGAACGCCGGCAAGGTGCGAATCAACGACAGGAAGGTGTGGGACAACGCCAGGGCGCTCGGGCAGCTTTGCATCATCGGCGATACGCCGGATTTCGGCAAGCTGTTAAAGGTCAAGGACCTGTTCTTCGTGTGCGCCGGGCTGTTCAAACAATGGGACAACGCGCTTGCCCGCGCGCTGGTGAAGCGCTTCGACCTGCCGGAAAACCGCAGGATCAAGACATTCAGCCGCGGCATGCAGACCAGCCTCATGCTCACCGTCGGGCTTGCCAGCCGCGCGCCTTTGACCATCATCGACGAACCGAGCCTGGGGCTGGACGCGGTGATGCGCGAGCGCTTCTACGATCTGCTGCTGGAGCAGAGTAGGAAGGACGAAGGCCGCACTTTCCTGATCTCCACCCACCTGATCGACGAGGTGGCGCGGACGCTTGATTACGCCGTGATGATCGACGACGGCAAGCTGCTTTGCGAAGGCACGGTGGAGGAACTGCAGAAAGGGACTTTGAGCGTCTCCGGCGACGCCGGGGTCGTCAGGGAGCTGACAAAAGGCTGCAAGCTGCTCAAGGAGGAAGAGCTTGCGGGCACTTTGGTGCGCCATGTGCAGCTTGACGCGGAGACGATACAAAGCATCCGCAGCGACAAGCGCGTCCGCACCGCGCTCATCGGGCTGCAGAGGCTGTTCGTGTTCCTCACCGAGGAAAAGGAGGCGGAGCGCAATGGCTGAGTGGCTGCGGGCGGCGCGCCTGAAGGGCATCGCGCGCTACCAGTATAAGAACCTCGGGAGGCTCATTACCTGGGCGCTGCTGATCGTATTGACCGTGCAGATCCTTTCGCTGCTCACGCCCTATGTCTTCGGCGACCCGTACCCGTTCGAGGGCATCGGCGCCAGTTTCGAGATCGTGTTCTTTGCGGCGTTCGTCACGGGCATCATCACCGCGGGGCGCTCCTCGCGCTTCCTGCTCAGGTTCGGCACTTCGCGCACGTCGGTGTGGCTGGGAAGCGTTTTCGGGCAGCTCACCGGCATGGTCGGGCTTTTGATCGGCACCTTCCTGCTCAATATGCTCATCGCCGCGCTGCTGTTCCCGCTTTCGAGCCTCCTGCCGCAGGGCTATTCCATGAGCGCGGCCCTATACCGGCACGAGCTGACGGAGGGGCTTAAGAACCTGCCGGACCTGCTGTTGTACACGCTGGAGTGGACGTCGATCTTCTACCTGTACGGGTGCATGCTGCGCCGCTTCAAGGCGCTGACGATCAGCTTTTCCATCGGCATACCGCTGATGTTCGTCATCCTGATGCTCATCCCCGCCGTGCGCGAGGGCTTGCAGGTGCTGCGCGGAGACGACCAGGGCCAGATGATGATTTTGGGGCTGAAATGGCTGCAGATCCTGCAGGACATCCTCCGCTTCATCGAGGAGCATTGGGAGACCATCCAGCTGACAGCCGGGATCGCTAGTTTACCGTTGAGTTACATTGTGATGCGCGGTACCAAACAGCCCTGAACAGACAGACAATACATCCAGATACCGCCGCATATGCCGGCGGTTTCTTTTCGTTTCTCGTTCCGAAGTCTATGCAACAAATTCTCCCGGGGGTGTACGCTCAAATCCCGATATGGTATAATGCAATGTCAATGTTTGTGTATTACGGAAAGGGGAGAGGGCATGGAAACCGCGCTGTCCGAAGCGCGCATGATTCTGGCGTCGGCGTCGCCCCGCAGGCGTGAATTAATGGCGTATTTCGGCGTTCCGTTCGCCGTGATCCCGTCTGCCGCGAAAGAGAAAGCCGACGGAAGCGGCACGGAGCAGGTGCAGAAACTTGCCAGGGATAAGGGCGCGGACGTTTTCAGCCGCAATCCCCAATACCCCGTGCTTTCGGCGGATACGCTGGTCTGCCTGGACGGCATGGTGCTGGGCAAGCCGCGCAGCCGCGCGGAAGCGGCCCGCATGCTTTCCATGCTTTCGGAGCGCTGGCATCAGGTGGTGACGGGTGTGTGCCTGTTTACGCCCGACGGCGCCATACGCGAGCGCCTGGTGACCACGAACGTCCTGTTCCGCAAGATCAGCGAGCAGGAGATCCTCCGCTACGCCGCGACCAGGGAACCGATGGATAAAGCGGGCGCGTACGCCATGCAGGGCACCGGCAGCATGTTCATCGACAGGATAGACGGCAGCCCGTCCAACGTCATCGGACTGCCGCTGTGCGCGGTGAATGAACTGCTATCGGACGCAAGCCTTTATATATAAAGTTCGTAAACATATGAGATAGGATGTGCGATGCATGGGATTTGTGGCGCGCGATTTGGGTATCGACCTGGGCACCAGCAACACGCTTGTATACGTGAAAGGCAAGGGGATCGTTGTCAACGAACCCACCATCGTTGTGGTGACCAGCGACCATAAACAGCGCGTCCGCGCCGTGGGCGACGATGCAAAGATCATGCTTGGCAGGACCACCGAAGGCATCACGGCCATCCGCCCGATGCGCGAGGGCATCATCTCGGATTTTGAAATGGCGCAGATCCTGATCCAGTATTTCATGCGCAAGGCCATCGGCTCCAGCTACCTGATGAAGCCGCGCACGTTTTTAAGCTGCCCGTCCTCCATTTCGCCCATCGAGCGCCGTGCCGTGCTGGAAGCCGCCAAATCCTCCGGCGCGCGCAAGGTGTACCTGGTGGAAAAGCCGTTCGCTTCAGCGCTTGGCAGCGGGCTGCCCGTGTTTGAGCCCAACGGCTGCATGGTGGTGGACATCGGCGGCGGCACGACGGACATCGCCATCATTTCACTTGGCGGCGTAGTGATCAGCCATTCCATCCGCGTCGGCGGCGTGAAGATGGACGAGGCCATCGTCAACTTCATCAAGCGCGAGTTCAACATATTGATCGGCGACCGCACCGCCGAGGAAGTGAAGCTGGACCTGGGCGCGGCGCTGCCGATCAATGAGGAGCGCAGGGCGCGCATCCGCGGCCGGGACCTGATCACCAACCTGCCCCAGACCACCGAGATCTCCTCGGCGCAGATCTACGAGGCCATCCACGATCCATGCGTAGCGGTTTTAAGCGCCATCAAATGGCTGCTGGAACGCACGCCGCCGGAACTGACCGCCGACGTGATGCACAACGGCATCTATCTCACCGGCGGCGGCGCGCAGCTCTACGGCATGGACCAGATGATCGCCAGCGAACTGGGCATCCCCGTGCTTTTAGCCAAGGAGCCGGCCGACTGCGCGGTGCTGGGCCTTGGCAACATCATCGAAAACTTCGATGTGCTCGAGCAGCTGGGGTATTCGGGCTTTTTGAAAGAAAATTAGGGGAAATACCCCCTGAACCGGAGGGCAATGAATGGACGGCAGCAAGCCGGATAGACAACCATCCAACCGCAATCCCCGTAGGTGGCGGCTGATCAGGCGCACCGTGATCGTGATCGTGGTGCTCGCTTTGCTTGCGCTTGCGGCCTCGCATTTATTCGCTTTGATCACGGGCAACGATACGCTGCGCGCGCCGGAGAACGGCGTCGCCACGGTGCTTACGCCGCTGCAGACCGGATTTTCCAGCATCGTGGACGCGGTGGTGGATTACCTGCGCACCCTGAAGCTCCGCGCCAACATCGAGACCGCGTATAACGAGATCAAGCTGGAAAACGAACAGCTTGTGTACCAGGCGATGCTGGCGGAGCAGCTGCAGTACGAGCTTGATGTGTATAAGGACCTTTACGGCGAGATCTCCATCAACGAAAGCATGAACCCGGTCATGGCGACCGTCATCAGCCGCAGCGGCGGCAACTATTTCTCGGTGTTCACCATCAACAAGGGCACAAGCGACGGCGTGGCGGACTTTATGGCCGTCACCATGGACGGCGCGCTGGTGGGCTATACCTACAACACAAAATCGACCAGCGCCAATGTCCGCACGATCATCGACAGCGACGCCAGCATCTCCGCGCTGATCTCCTCCACCCGCGACCAGGGCACCGTACGCGGCACCCTGGGCGTGGACGGCTCCGCCATGTGCCGCATGTACTACCTGCCGGAGGACCACCTCCCGCGCCCGGGCGATACGGTGGTGACCTCGGGCGTGGGCATGGGCTTTCCCAAGGGCATCCCCATCGGCACCGTGCGCGAATCCACGCGCGGCATGGAGGCGAACAAAAGCTACGTGGTGATTGAACCGATCGCAGATTTTGAGCATATCGAGTATGTGATCGTCCTGCGTTACCAGCCGGTTGCCGAAGCCATCACCTCGCAGGACGTCTCCGAGGATCTGGCGCTGGTGCCGCTGGAGACCGCGCGCCCGATTCCCACCATCCAGATCGGCTCGGACTTCTTCCAGCTTGCGCCGACGCCCGAACCTACCGAAAGCATACCGCTTGAAACCACGGGGGTCGACGGCACGGTGATCACGATCACGCCGACGCCTGCGGGCGGAACCGATTCTATCGAGTACAACGTACCCAATGCGACGGAAGAAAATACCAATCCTTACGGTTACACACTCCCGCCCACCGCGTCGCCGACGCCTACGGTTCCCCCGCTGGAGCTGACTGTGGAGGATGATGCCGATTGATCAAAAAAGGGATACAGTTCACCGTGCTGGTTTTTATCACGTATCTGCTGCAGGCGACGGTCGCCAGTCACGTGGCGATCGCCGGCGTCGCGCCGAATTTCGCCATCGCGGTGATCGCCGCCGTCAGCATCGCGCTCGGGCGCAAATACACGTTCGTCATCTCGCTGGCCGTCGGCTATATGCTGGAGATTATGCTGCCGGCGCTGGATTACATTTACCTGATTCTCTACCCGGTGTGCGCAATGCTTGGCGCGCTTTTCTTTGCCGACAAGAGCGAGCGCAGGATGGAGGAGGAGCGCAGCACGGGCAAAAAGGCGCTGCGGCTTCCCGCGCATGTCCGCACCATGCTTTGCGCGCTGTTGAGCATCCTGGTGTTTGAAACCGTCAACCTGCTCTATGTCTACCTGAGCGGCATCCGCCCGGATATGGGGCATTACGGCCGCGCGCTGATCTCCGCCGCGTACACCACGCTGCTTGCCGGGCTTTTGCAGTTTCCCATCCGCCGCTGGTTCGGCATCCACAGGCTGAAAAAAGCGCCGGAAATCTCCTAGATGTTGGAAGGGTAACGCATGCTCTCACGAAAGAACCGCGATCAGATGCGGCAGGGCTACAACCTGCCGGTACGGTACCTGGCGTTTCTGGGTATCGTGATCGTGATGTTCGTATATCTGATCGCGGGCATTGCCGGGCTGCAGCTGAGCGGGAGCTATGAGTACCAGGAGACCGCGGAAACCAAGAAGACGACCAAGATCACCCTGCGCGGCAGCCGCGGCATGATCACCGATTCCGACGCCGTCATCCTCGCCAGAGATGAAATGATCTATAACGTCACCTTCTACCGCGACGCCTCCCAGAACACGAAGACGGCCTATACGGCGTTTACCGCCGCCATCTCCGACGCCATCGACATCATCGAGAGAAACGGCAGCGAACTGAGCGTGGATTTCGTGATTCGCCGCAGGGAAGAGACGGAGGATGAGACCGAGGCCAATTCGGGCGTCGAAATCGGCGACTGGGAGTTTTATTTCGGCTCCGGCGTATCCGAAGCCGTGCTGCAGACGCGCCAAACCCAGTGGCGCAACAACAATTATTTCACCGTCACCGGCGTGCCCACCGCCGCCGCCGCGATGGAAGAACTGAGAAAACGGTATCAGATCCCCGACGATATGAGCGAGGAGAAGATGCTCAAGGTCATGGCGGTGTACTCCGAAATGCAGATGAACCTTTATCTCTCCCAGCCCGTCGTCATCGCCGAGGACGTGCCTTACGAGACCGTCATCGAGATCGAGACACGTTCCATGAACATGCCGGGGCTTGAGATCGCGGTGGGCACCAAGCGCGTATATCCGCGCAGCACCCTTGCCGCGCAGGTGATCGGCTATATCGGCCCCATACCCTCCATCGCCAAATGGGAAGAGCTGAAGACCAAGGGCTACAAGTACTCCGATACCATCGGGCTGGACGGCATCGAGTCGTCGATGGAGGACTGGCTGACGCAAAACAACGACGCCAGGCAGGGCTACCGCATCGTCGAGCGCGACAACGTAGGCAAGATCACGCGCGAGCTTTCCTACGTGGAACCGCAGGACGGCAACAACGTCAAGCTCACCATCAACGCAAGTTACCAGCAGCAGGCCGAGCGCGCCCTGGCTTACAATGTATCCGAAACACGCGCGTCGCAGGAAAAGAAGCTGATGGACAACACCTGGCTTGAAACCAACCGCGCCGACATCGAAAGCCGGAACTGGGAGAAATACCCGCTTTCGCTGGCCGACCGCGCCGCCATGATGGTCATCGACATGGACGGGCGCGTGCTCGCCATGGCCAACTATCCCACCTATGATCTGAACGCGCTGATCTCGGGCGGGGAGGCCAGCATCGAGATCCTGGCGGATGACCGCAACCTGCTGATGAACTACTGCATCCACGCCCGCGCCTTGCCGGGATCGATCTTCAAGATGGTCGCGGGCCTGGGCGCGTTGATGGAGGGCGAGCTGAAGACGGACGAAACGATATCCGACGGCGGGCTGTTCATGATCTACACCAAGGATCCCAACACCGCGCCGAAATGCTGGATTGCGGCGTCGCTTCGCTATAAGCACCAGTATCAAACCATCGTGCAGGGCATCTCCAACTCCTGCAACTTCTTCTTCTACACGTTGGGGGACAGGCTGGGCGAAGACCGGCTGTACCAGTACGCGTCCGAGTTCGGGCTCACCAGCCGCACGGGTGTGGACCTGCCCGGCGAGGAGCGCAGTGTGGTCGGCAACCAAACCAGCCTCTACGATCCCACCAAGGCGGTGGACGAAGCGTCGCAGGATACCGCCCTTCCCATCATCGTGTTCAACTCCGTCAAAAAGCATCTGCGCAACCAGGGCGCAATCCGCAATATCACCTACGACGATGAAAGCCTCAACCGCTGCGTGAAGCGCCTGATGGATATGGCTGTCAACACCGGGCAGGACGACTGGGTGGTTTCCATCCGCCCCATTCTGATGGAAGAGCTCAATATGTCGCGCGAGATGGTGTACCTGCAAGAGGTCATCGGCGATATTTATACCTACCTAAACGATATCAAATGGGGCGGCGCGCAGACCATCATGGTCGCCATCGGGCAGTCCATCACCACGCTGACGCCCGCGGCGGTCAGCCGTTACGTTGCGACGCTTGGCAACGGCGGCGTTGTAAACAACCTGATGATCGTGGACAGTATAACATCCCCCGAAGGCGATATTTTAAGCCAGCGGACGCCTACGGTGTTGAATACCTTTGTGGTGGAAGACGGCGAACATACCGTGCAGGAATACCTGGACCTGATTCTGGAAGGCATGAAAGGCGTTGTTGACGAAAGCGGCACCGCAAAGAAATACTTCGAGGATTGGAAATACAAAGATAACGTCGCGGCGAAAACAGGGACTGCCGAGATTACGGCGATCGATTTGGAGAACAACTCCTGGTTTGTTATGCTCGCGCCGTATGACGATCCGGAGATCTGCGTGGTCGTGTTCATCCCCGCCGGCCTCAGCGGCGGCATGGCAAGCCTTGCGGCGCGCGAATTCGTCGGCTGGTATCTGGACCAGAAGACGCTGCGGACCACCGATGCCGGCTTCCCCGGCGGCAACATGCTGGCACCGTAGGAGGCAAAGAAATGATCAAAACCTGGATGATCGCCTCCGGCAAGGGCGGCGTGGGGAAATCCACGCTGGCGGCCGCGCTAGCCGTCGCGCTGGTTCGCGAAGGCAAGAAAACCGTACTGATGGACATGGATATCGGGCTTCGGAGCCTGGATATCCATCTGGGGATGGAGAACAGCGTCGTGTACGACGTGCTGGACTATGCGCGCGGGGACTGCAGGCTGAGCGAGGCGGTGCTGACGCATCTGAGCATGCCGCAGCTCGGGCTGCTGCCGGCGGCGCAGCTTGGCACGGCCGGGGAGATCGACGGCGAGATCATGGATAAGATTTTCCGCAAGCTTTTGAAACATTATGAGTACGTGCTCGCGGACGCGCCCGCCGGGCTGACGCGTGGAATCGAACGTATCCTTGGGAGCGCCGAAAACACCCTATTGATCGTTACGCCCGACGACGTATCCGTCCGCGACGCCGAGCGCGTGATCGAGCTTTGCCGCGAAAAGGACAAACCTGCGCCGCTGTTGATCGTCAACCGCGTCATCCCCGCGCTGGTGCAGTCGGGGGATATGCACAGCCCGCAGACCATCGCCGACATGCTGGACGTGCCGCTGCTGGGCTACGTGCCCGATGATACGGAAGTTATCAGGGCCCTGCACGGGCACCGGACCGTGATGGATACGGACTGCCCGGCTCGCAGGGCTGTTGAGCGCATCGCAAAGCGGCTGACCGGCTGCGCGGTGCCGCTTATGGCCATTGCGCCGCCGCAGCGGAAACGAAGCGGATGGTTCAGCCGCAGACGGGGAGGTGAGCTGCCGAAATGATGAACGAATCCCGAAGGTCCAAGGCGCATTTTGACTGGTTCCTCGCGGCGCTTGCCGTTGCGCTTGCGGCGTTTGGCGTGCTCAGCGTGTCCGTCGCCACGTTTTCCACCTCGGCCGAGACCGAGGACACGCTTTTAAATTACATCGTGGCCTCGTACTACGGGCTGCGGCAGGCGATCTTCTTCCTCATCTCGCCGATCGTCATCGGGTTTGTCACCTTTTTCCCGCACGATTTCATCCGCAGGCGCTCGCAGGTGTTCTACCTGTTCGCCTGTTTCCTGCTGATGATCGCGCTGGGCGGCAAGGCCGCGGGCGTCAAGGCGTGGATCGACACGGTGTGGGGGTATACCCTGCAGCCGTCGGAGTTCGTGAAACTCGCCTGCATCATCACGACCGCGAAATACCTGGAAAAAACCGATAACCCCCTGGGCACGGTGAAATCCACGCTGCGGCTCGCACTGCTGATGGGCATACCCTGGGCGCTGACGCTTTTGCAGGGCGAGACCGGCTCGGTGCTGGTGATGATCTTCACCTTCGCCGTGATGATGTACTTCGGCGGCATCCGGTTGAAGGTCATGGGCGGGATCATCGCCGCCGGTGTACTGGTGCTTATCATCCTGTACGGCGTCATCATGGCGTCGGGCATCGACGATTACCGCATCACGCGCATCCTTTCGTTCGTTAATCCCGAGCTTGTGGATGCCAACGCGACCTATCAGGTCACGCAGTCCAAGATCGCCATCGGTTCGGGCGGCCTGAGCGGCATCGGCACCTTCGTGCAGGGCAGCTTCAGCCAATTAGATTACGTGCCCGAGGATTATACGGACTTTATCTATTCCACCATCGGCGAGGCCTTCGGGTTCTGGGGAAGCCTGTCCGTACTCGGCGCATATCTGCTGATGATACTTCGGATGGGGTATCTGGCCTTCTTTACGCAAGAGCGCTTCGGGCAGATGGTGATACTCGGGGTGATGGGCATGATGCTCTTCCACGTGTTCCAAAACGTGGCGATGACAATCGGGCTGATGCCGATCACGGGCATCCCGCTGCCGTTCCTGAGCTACGGGGGCTCGAACCTCGTCACGAACATGGCCGGAATCGGGCTGGTGCTCAATATGGTCATGAACCGCAGCGTGACCAGCATGAAGGGCCTTACCCCGCAGACCCGCGTCAAGGGACGGTACACGGGATGATGCGGCTGTTCATCGGGCTGGGACTGCCGAACAACGCCAGGGACGCATTGTATAACGCTGTGTCCGCGCTTGGCGTTCGGGGACGGATGACGCGCAGGGAGAACTACCACGTAACGCTTGCGTTTCTGGGCGAACACGACGAAAAGCTGAACCCGGTGGAAAGCAGCATCACTGCGGCGGCTCAGACCTGCGCGCCATTTGCATTGACGGTGACGGGCTTCGGGTTCTTCGGCAGGCGGGACAGCGCGCTGCTGTATGCGAAGCTGCAGGCTTCCCGACCGCTGCAAACGCTGGCCGATACCCTGCGCACGCTGCTGTCCGAGGCGGGGGAGCCGTTTGACGATAAGCCCTTCGCCGCGCATATCACGCTCATGCGCAAGGCCGACCTGACGGCGGCCGATCTCCAAACGCCGCCGCCAGTCGCCTTTACCGCCGATCGCCTGACGCTTTACCACTCCGCCCGCGTCCAGGACGTCCTCCGCTACCGCCCGGTTTTCGAGACAAAACTGGGGTGAAATCTTTTAGGGCTGTCCGCCCCTATTTCCACTCGGTTTCATTGTCGTAGGTTTTACTATCGTTTACCTGCTCTGTGAAACCTCCCAACTCCGGTTCGTTAGCCGCTATACGGCTGTGCCACACAGGGCACACACTCGCCTTCGTTGCCCCCGATCAGGGGCAGTGCCCCTGAACCCCACATCAAAAGCCGCGCGACGCGCGGCTTTTATGATGGGTCAAGGGCAATCGCCCTTGTCGGGGTTATAGGGGTGAAATCCCTAAAACCTCGTCAGTCCTTCGCGTTGCGTACGCTCCGGATGGCGTCGGTGGCCTGCGCGGGGGTGAGAACGCGGCCGGAGGAGACGACCCTGCCGTCCACGACGAGCGCGGGGGTGGACATCACGCCGAAGGCGGCGATGGCGGCCATATCGGAGATAAGTTCCACCGTGTCCTCCATGCCGAGGGATTTGAGCGCTTCCTGCGCGTTGTCCGCCAGCTTGTGGCAGTTCCTGCAGCCGCCGCCCAGCACCTTTACAGAGCTTTTGTGTTCTTCTCCGGGTGCGCAGCAATCGTCGTCGCAGCAGCAACAGGAATCCGTGTCCGTCTCCCCGGGCGCGCAGCAGTCGCTGTCGCCGTTGCAGCAGGGTTCGGCTTCCGCCTTCTCGGTTACGCAGCAATCCTTGTCGTCGCAGCAGGGTTGGTTTGCCGTTTGCCTTTTGAAATGGAACAATGCCATAGTTTTCATCCTTTCGAATTTAAAGTATCAGCGTTTGAATTGCGTTGAAGAAATAACCCACGAGGATAATGCCGGCGGTGCAGATGCCGATGAACAGCGCCAGAAGCTTCGGTTTCACGGCCTTGCGCAGCATGATGATCGACGGCAGCGAAAGCGTGGTGACCGCCATCATGAACGCGAGGATGGAGCCCAGCTGTGCGCCTTTCCCAAGCAACGCCTCCGCGATCGGGATGGTGCCGAAGATATCGGCGTACACCGGTACGCCCACGAGCGTCGCAAGCACGACGCCGAAGGGGTTGTCGTTTCCCAGGGCCGTCGTGATCCACGCTTCGGGTATCCAGTTGTGGATGACCGCGCCGACGCCCACGCCGATCAGGATATAGGGAAACACTTTTTTGAAGGTCGCGGCCAGCTGTTCCCTGGCGTACCGCAGCCGGTTTCGCCTCGTCAGATCGGGGGAGGCGATATCCACGCTTCCGGCCGTGAGGATGAAACTCTCCACGTACTTTTCCATGTGCAGTTTTTCGATGAGCGTGCCGCCGATAACCGCGACGACCAGCCCGACGATCACGTAGATGATCGCCACGTTCGCGCCGAAGATGCTCATGAGCAAAAGCAGCGAACCCAGATCGACCATCGGCGAGGAGATCAGGAAGGAAAACGTCACGCCCACGGGCAGCCCGGCCGAGGAAAACCCGATGAACAGCGGGATGGACGAACACGAGCAAAAGGGCGTGACCGTGCCAAGCAGCGCCGCGACGACGTTCGCGCCGACGCCGTGGAAGCGGCTTAGGATTTTTTTGCTGCGCTCCGGCGGGAAGTAGCTCTGGATGTAGCTGATGACGAAGATCAGCAGGCATAAAAGCAGCGTGATCTTGATCACGTCGTACAAAAAGAACTGCAGGCTGCCCGTCCAGCGGCTGGCCGTGTCCAGCCCGACGCCTTCAAGCGACGCGCGGATCAGCGACCGCAGCCAGTCCATGCCCAGTAGCTGCCGTTGGATGAAGTCCCAAACGCTTTGCATATCAGGCGTCCCCGCATGCGCAGCCGGCGGAGCAGGCGGATTCGGTTTCCTTCGTCGTCGTCAGCGTTTTCAAATAATCGACCGCCTCCGCGCTGCCCCCGGCGCTGATGCGGTAATGCGCCCACTTGCCCTCCTGCCGGTTGACGACGATGCCCGATTCGCACAGGATCTTCATGTGGTAGGACAGGGTGGACTGGCCCATGGAAAGGAGCTCGAGCAACTCGCAGGCGCATTTCTCTCCGTCCTGCAATATCCCGATGATCTTCAGCCGGTTTTCGTCGCAGAAGGCCTTGAAGCGCTTGGCCTGCGCCGCGTAATCGTTCATACGTAAACCCTCCATACATCAAAAAGTTTCGATATATAGAATACACTATATATCGAAACTTGTCAATACGTTTTCAGACTGCCTGAAAAACCTAATCTGCTTTGTCAACCATCAACTTCTTCGACGTGTTGCAGCTATGCTTTTTGATACTTCAGATATTTCAATGGCTAGGTAAACGCTGATGAAAACGCGCATGATGGCAAATCAGATTTTCGCTGGATAGGGCCTGCGGAACCCGAAGTAGTAGCAGCGCTACGTCGAGGGTTTCGCAGGCCCAAGATAGCGGAAATATGGTTGCTAGCTTGTGTGTTTTTACTAGCGTTTATCTAGCGAGACTAACGGAACATCTCCGCCAGTTCCTCGTATTTCGCGTGGGTGATCAGCGCGTCCTGCTTGATGCCCTCCATACGCACCACGTAGGTCCAGCGCCCGTAGGGGGTGATATCCTTGATGTGGTTGAGGTTGATGATATAGCTCTTGTGCGAGCGGAAAAACACGTCGCCAGGCAGGCGGTCCTCCATTTCGCCCAGCGAATCGCCGGTCGCGTAGCGCCCGCCGTCCCTGGTATAGAGCACCGTGGCGCGGTCCTCGCGCTGCACCAGCAGCAGGTCGTTGAGGTCGATAAACGCGCTGCCCTCGCGGTGCTTGAGCATCAGCCGCCCGTCCAGAGGTTTGCGGTCGGCGTTGACGGCTCTGGAAAACGCCGGGACGGCGGAGGATAGCGTCAGGCTGTCGCTGACGCGCGACAGGGTCTGCAGCATCCGGTCCATCCTGAAAGGCTTCACCAGATAGTCAAACGCGTACACCTCGAAGGCTTCGGACATGTACTTGTTGTGCGCCGTCACGAAGATGATGACCGTCGCCGGGTTCATATCCTGTATTTGGCGCGCGCATTCCACGCCGTCGATCCCGGGCATCTCCACGTCCAGAAACACGACGTGCGGTTTGAGTTCCTCAAATTTGCGCATGGTCTCTTCGCCGTCCGCCGCTTCGCCTGCCAGCGCGAAACCGTCGGCTTTATCGATGACATGGCGCAGGACGCCCAGCATATCGGCGTCGTCGTCGGCGATCAAAACCCGAAAGGGTTCTTTGCTCATCGGCTTGCCTCCGGCCGTCTCAGCACTTCGGACATCACCACGGCCTGCAGCAGTGCGTTACGATTGAAGCTTTCGGGCAGGATTTGAATATCGGACGCCTGATCGGCGCCATAGGGAGGCTCTGCGAGATCGTAGGCCTCGGTTTCATAACCGGCCCCCTCGGTGGGTGTAGCGTCCAGGCTTCCCTTATACGCGGTGAATTGGTTTTCCAGATCCACGGATGGCACGATGGGCGTGTATTCCGTCATCCTGGCGTTCGGGTCGCCGCCCTCCTGAAAAACCGGCTTGGGAAAGGGTTTCTGTATGGGCGGGAAGCGGAAATCCTCGCGTTTCGGGGCGGGTTTGGGCGCAGGCTTTGGAGCGGGGCTCGGTTTCGCAGCCTCGAATTGCTCCTGCGTCTGCGTCTGCGCTTTCTTGGCGGTGCCCGACAGCTTTTTGATGATATTGACCACCGCGCTGATCACGAAAAAGATGATGACAAGAGAAAAAATGTCCACAGTATTCACCTCGCTTGTCAGGCAGGGGACGGTTGAACCGTCCCCTGCCGAAAGAACATGATTACTTCTTGTCTTCCTTGGGCGCGGCCGGCTTGGTGGGCGCGGTGGCTTTGGCGATGCCGTCGCGCATATCGGTGTCGGCGATCACGTTGCGCATTCTATAATAGTCCATCACGCCGAGCTTGCCTTCCCTGAGCGCCTGGGACAGCGCCTTGGGCACTTCGGCCTCGGCTTCGATCACGCGCGCGCGCATCTCCTGCACGGAGGCCTTCATTTCCTGCTCGCGTGCGACGGCCATGGCGCGGCGTTCTTCGGCGCGCGCCTGCGCGATGCGCAGGTCGGCCTGTGCCTGGTCCATCTGCAGTTGTGCGCCTACGTTTCGGCCCACGTCCACGTCTGCGATGTCGATGGAGAGGATCTCGTACGCGGTGCCGGCGTCCAGACCCTTGTTGAGCACGGTGCGGCTGATGAGGTCGGGGTTCTCCAGCACCTGCTTGTGGGTTTCCGCCGAGCCGACGGTCGTCACGATGCCTTCGCCGACGCGGGCGATGATGGTTTCTTCGCCGGCACCGCCGACCAGCCGTTCGATGTTGGTGCGAACGGTCACGCGGGCCTTGGCGCGAAGCTCGATGCCGTCCTTTGCGATGGCGGCGACGATGGGCGTTTCGATGACCTTCGGGGTGACGGACATCTGCACGGCCTGCAGCACGTCGCGGCCGGCAAGGTCGATGGCCGACGCCTTTTCAAAGGGCATGGCAATGTTGGAACGCTGCGCAGCGATCAGCGCGTTGATGACGCGGTCCACGTTGCCGCCCGCCAGGTAGTGCGTTTCCAGTTTGGGAAGCGTAACATCCAGCCCGGCTTTTCGCGCCTTGATCAGCGGGTCCACCAGCCGCTTTGGCGGGATGCGGCGCAGCCGCATGCCGATCAGAGAGGAGATGCCCACGTGTACGCCGGAGGCCAGCGCGGTAATCCACAGGCCCAGCGGCACGAAGCGCAGGAACACGGAGATCAGGATGATGGCGAGGATGATCGGGATGATGACCCATAACGCGGAGGCCAGGGCATCGGACGATGTCGACGTGGCGGATAACGCCAATAGGGATTGAATCATAGTTTATGCTCCTTTCGGTTGTTGTATATTAATGTTTTTGTACGTCGGTTTTGCGAACGATCACGCGCAGCCCGTCCACACGGATGACGCGCACGGGCGTTCCTTTGGGGATGAATTCAGCATCCGAGACGACGTTGAGTTTCACGCCCTCGATCTCCGCCATGCCCACGGGGCGCAGCGTGTTGGTGACGACGCCTTCCTTGCCGATGAGCACTTCCATGTCCTCATTGGCGGCGTTGTAGCCTTCGGAAGCGGTTTCCGCCCTGTTGAGCACAAACGGGGATTTGGAGAGCCGTCCCTTGGTCGCGGAGCGCAGCGTGATGGAGATTACGACCCCGACCAGCGCAAGCACCACGATGGTCAGGCCCAGCGCGGCAAACGGGCCGTGGTTGATGAACATCAGCGCGATGCTGACGCCTTCGACCACCAGGCCGGAGATGCCGGCGATGCCAAACCCGGGCATGAACACCTCGATCACCAGCAAGCCCGTTCCCACGATGAAGAACAGGATGATGGCGAGGTCTGTTGACAGGAAATCTATCATAATTTGTCCCTCCCGGTATAGTTTCGGATGCAACCATTGTAACATATACCCATAAACGATGCGCTTTAAACCGTATGAACACCGCCATAATCCGGCTGAAACGTCCTTTGAACGTGCAGTGTAAGCAGTTGATACTGTGCTATGAAAGCAAATCGGGATAGGCGCCTTGCTGCAAAAGTTCTTTGCGCACCATTTTCAGATCCGCCCAGGTCTCGTGCTTGCGGCGCGGATCGCGCAGGAGCGCCGCGGGGTGGAAGGTCGCCATGATCCGGATGTCGCCGCGCTGATACCACTGCCCGCGGCACTGGGTGATGCGGTAGTTCGGCCCGAGCATCACCCGCACGGCCGTCGCGCCCAGCAGGAAGATGACTTTGGGCTTCACCAGCGCGATCTGCCTGAGAAGATGCGGGCGGCAGGCGTCGAGTTCGTCCGGCCTGGGAGTGCGGTTTTGCGGCGGCCGGCACTTGACGGCGTTGCAGATGTACACGCGCTCGCGCGGCAGGTCGATGGCCGCGAGCATGTTGGTCAAAAGCTCTCCGGCGCGGCCCACGAAGGCTTCGCCGCGCTTGTCTTCCTGCTCTCCGGGTCCCTCGCCGATCAGCATCAGCGGCGCTTTGGGGTCGCCCTGCCCCAGTACCTTCTGGATACACCCTTCGCACAGCGCGCATGCCGTGCAGCCGGATACCTGGTCGGCGAGCTGTGCCCATGAGACGCGCATGAAAAACCTCCTGCTATGAATTCCGATCTTTCGCGTTCAGGCTGGAATTCGCATTTACCGGAAAGGCGCCGTGATGACGGAGAGCGACTGGGAAAGGTCGCGCTGCACCCAGTTGAACAGGCCGAACAGCAGCGCGGTGAGCATCAGGATAACGGCAATTCCCACCAGCATGCTGACGAGGTCGAACACGCTCATCGCGATGCGGAATTTATGCTCCGAATCCAACTCCTCGTCCAGATCGTAGTCGGCGTAATCCTCGTGCTCGTCGTATTCTTCATATTCGCCGGCATCGTTCAAATCGGTATATTCGGCGTCTTCATCCCAGTTGCCGCGGTTGTAGGATGAACCGTGGTTGTTGTTCCTCATGCACAGCCCTCCTGCTTATATGCTGTCCATCCAGGGCAAATGGCTGTCGTCCCGCCCGGTCAGGCTGCCCTGCGGCTGCAGTGCGGGAAAACCAAGCTGGCGAAGCGCTTCGTACAGGACGATCGCAACGGAATTGGACAGGTTCAGGCTGCGGGCGCCCTCCCGCATCGGGATTCGGACGCTGCGGCCGTACGCCTTTTTCAGAAGGCTTTCGGGCAGCCCCTTCGTTTCGCAGCCGAACACCAGAAAATCATCGGCCTTATAGCGGATATCGGCGTATGACTTTGCCGCCTTGGTGGACAGAAAATAGAAATCTGCCTTGGGATAGGCTTTCAGCAGTCCTTCAAATCTGTCGTAGGTACGGTAGGTGACCATGTCCCAGTAGTCCAGCCCTGCGCGCTTGAGATAACGGTCGGAAAGCGAGAAACCCAGCGGCTTGATCAGGTGCAGCGTGCAGCCCGTGGCCGCGCAGGTGCGTGCGATGTTGCCGGTGTTCTGGGGGATCTCGGGGTTGTACAAAACGACGTGCATAGTGTTTCCTCCGTCAGACTATTGTACATCGTTTATTCCTTATAGGTCAACTGACGGACACGTCTCCGAGAGACTGTTGCAATAATGAATTCGCCTGTGCCGCAAGCGTTTGATATGCGGGCTGCAGGGCCTTGTTTTCCGAAAGTTCCTGCGCGCAGGCCGCGGCGTCGTGCAGGAGTTTTACGCTGAACAGCTCCGCGCCGCCCGTCCACAGCCCCGCGCCGTGCTGCTGCGTGCCCAGGAGCTCGCCGGGGCCGCGCAGTTCCAGGTCCCTTTGGGCGATCTCGAATCCGTCGTTCGTGTGCGTCAGCGCATGCAGGCGATCGTTTTCCACGCCGACGAGAAAACAGCTGCTTTCCTTTGCGCCGCGCCCCACGCGCCCGCGAAGCTGGTGCAGCTGCGCCAGCCCGTAGCGCTGGGCGTCCTCCACGATCATGATGGTGGCGCCGGGCACGTTCATGCCAACCTCGATCACGGTGGTCGCGATCAGGGCCGAAAGCTTTCCGGCCGCGAATGCATGGAGCACCTTCGCCTTTTCTTCAGACGGCTGCCGCCCGTGGGTTACGCCGACGGGAATGCCGCGCAACGCGCCCTGCGCGAGTTCCCAGTGCAGGCTTTCCACGGCCTTGAGCTGCGCCTTGCCCTCGTCCTCCTCGATCAGCGGGCACACGATATACGCCTGATGCCCCCGTTCCAGTTCGGCGCGAAGGTAACGGTACATATCCGCGCGCTTTTCCTGCGGTACGATACGGGTCTTCACCGGCGTGCGTCCGGGCGGGAGCTCGTCCACCACCGACACGTCCAGGTCGCCGTACATCATCAGCGCGAGCGAGCGGGGGATGGGCGTTGCGGACATGACCAGCAGGTGCGGGGCGGCGGCGGTGCCGCTTCCTTTTTGGATCAAGCGCGTTCTTTGCGACACGCCGAAGCGGTGCTGCTCGTCGGTGATGCACAGGCCGAGATTGCTATACCTGACGTTTTCGGAGATCAGCGCGTGCGTGCCGATCACGACCTGCCATGCTCCGCTCCGGATGTTTGCAAGCGCGTTTTTCCGCTCCGCCGTCTTCATACCCGACAGCAGCAGCCCGCAGCGGACGCCCTGCGGTTCCAGGAGCTTCTTTGCGCTTTCAAAATGCTGCCGCGCCAGGATCTCCGTGGGCGCCATGAACGCCGCCTGGCATCCCGCACGGGCGCACAGCGCCATCGCGCCGAACGCGATCGCCGTTTTGCCGCAGCCGACGTCGCCCTGCACCATCCGCGCCATCGCTTCGGGCTTGCGCATATCGCCGGTGATCTCCGAAAGCGTTCTTTTCTGCGCCCCGGTCGGCGCAAAGGGCAGCGTGCGCCAATACGCGTCCTCCGCGCCCTGTGCGATGGAAAGCACCTTTCCGTCCTTGCGGCGGCGCTTGAACTGCCGCACGGCGATCTGGTACAGCAGCAGCTGCTCAAAGGCGATGCGCCGCTGCGCCTGCGCCACGTGCGCCATGGTATCCGGCCTGTGCAGGATGCGTACGGCCAGGGCGGAGGGCATGAGAGCGTATCGCTGAAGCATCGCTTCGGGCAGCGTTTCTTTGCAGATGGCGTCCGCGTCTTCCAGCAATTGCCCGATCAGCGTTTCGCGCGTCTTGTTGGGGATTCCCTCGATGGCGCGGTAGACCGGCACGATGCGCATGCTGTCTTCCAGGCGGGGATTCGTCAGCTGCAGGCTGGTTTTGAAGCGTTCCACCTTGCCGTACATCAGGAAGCTGTCCTTTTTTTGCAGCAGCTGCCGCATCCACGGCTGGTTGAACCAGCAGCCGGTCAGCCCGCCGGTATCGTCGGTGAATTTGCAGGTCACGCGTGACAGCTTTCCGTGGTAGTAGATCTTGGGCTCGCCCTGTTTCCGCAGCCGGAACGCCTGGTCGGCGCCGTGGCGCGCGTCGGCGACGCTCGTCAACGCGCCCATATCGCGATAGCGGCAGGGTACTGCGTATAAAAGATCACGCAGCGAGTGGATACCCGCTGCGTGCAGTGCTGTAAGCCGTTTTGGTCCGATGCCACGAAGAGAAGAAAGTTCCACGCCTATTCCACAGAGATCAGATAATAGTACAGCGGCTGTCCGCCCCTGTGCATCTCCACGTCGCAGTCGTGGAACAGCGAGGCCAGATCGTCGGTCAGGCCCTGCGCGTCCTCCTCGGATACGTCGCTGCCGTAATACACGGTGATCAGCTCGTCGTCCGCGGTGACGATCTTCTGCATCAGTTCCTTGGCGACGAGCTTGGGATCGCTGCCTTTTTCGTCCACTTTGCCGTTATTGAGCCCCAGGATATCGCCCTTTTTGATCTTCAGGCCCGCGATTACACTGTCGCGCACGGCATAGGTCACGGTGCAGGTGCGCACGCGTTGGGCGGCCTCACTCATATTCTTCTCGTTTTCTTCGTCGTCCGCGCCCTCCTGGTAGGCGATGATCCCCGCGATGCCCATGGCTACGTTTTTGGTGGGGATGACATACACATGCTTGCCCTCGGCGAGCTCAGCGGCTTTCTGCGCCGCAAGGATGACGTTTGAATTATTGGGGAAGACGAAGATGCTGCTCGCATTGATTTTGGCGAGGCCCTCGGAGATATCCTCGATGGACGGGTTCATCGTCTGTCCGCCCTTGACGATCTGGTCTACGCCGAGGTCCCTGAAAATCGCGTCGAAGCCTTCGCCCACCGATACCGCCAGGATACCCGTCGGCTTGGGCGGCTTTTTCTTCTGGTTTTCCTCCTGCTCGACCGCCTTGTCGCGGCGTTGCTGCAACATGTTTTCGATCTTCAGGTCTGCCAACTCGCCTAATGCGGCGCCGTAGTTCAGGGCTTTGCCGGGCTCGTTGGTATGCACATGGATATGCACCAGCGAAAGGTCGCCGACAACCAGCACGCAGTCGCCGATGCGGTTGAGTTTCCGGCGGAAGGTATTGATGTCTTCCTCGCCCACTTCGGGGAGCAGGTTCTGGATGAGGAATTCCGTGCAGTACGCGTATTTGATCTCACCGAGCTGATCGTGGTCGTCTTTGAACATCACTTCGCCGTCGGCGGAAAAATCGAGAATCTCTTTGGGTACTTCCTCGCCGCGCAGGGCTTTCTGGTATCCCATGTAAATCAATAAAAGCCCGCGTCCGCCCGCGTCCACGACGCCTGCCTGCGTCAATGCCGGAAGCATCTGCTGGGTCTTTTTAAGTATCACTTCGCCCGCGGCGAGGATAACGTCAAACAGCGCGTCAAAATCCTCGGGCGCCTTTTCGGCCTGTTTCACCGCTTCTTCCGCGATGACGCGCGCGACGGTGAGGATGGTGCCTTCCTTGGGTTTCATCATGGCCTTGTAGGCGTATTCGGAGCCGGACTTAAGCGCCGCCGCGAACTGCATGGGTGTAACGCGTTCCAGGCCCTCCAGGCCGTGGGCGAACCCGCGGTACAGCTGCGAGGTGATCACGCCGGAGTTGCCGCGCGCGCCGCGCAGCGCACCCTTGGCCATTGCGTCGGCCGCCTCGCCCGCGTGCACGAAGTCCTTCTGGCTGACCTCGCGGATCGCGGCCGTCATCGTAAGCGACATATTGGTGCCCGTATCGCCGTCGGGTACGGGGAAAACGTTCAAAGCGTCTACCGCGTCCCGGTTATTTTCAAGCATCGCCGCGCCCGCCATGACCATATCGCGCAGCAGAAGGCCGTCAATCATCTTGATCTGCATCAAAAAATCCTCCCGAGCCGATATCAGACGCGAACGCCCTCAACGGAAATGTTCACGCGGCGGATCTTGATACCCGTCATATTCTCAAGCTTGTAACGTACCGTTTCCACGATCACCTTGCAGACCTCGCCGATGGAGATGCCGTACTCGACGATGATAAAAAGATCCACGTCCAGC
>JAFGGL010000065.1 GCA_016930575.1 Clostridiales bacterium
ACGCGGCCGGTTTCGGACGCTTTCGCTCCGGCGCGGGTTTGCGTTCCGGCAGAATCAGGGAAGGGTCGTCCAGCCGTCTCCCGCTGAGCGGAAGCTCTGGAGACTTGCGCTTTCCGGGTGCTTTGTACGCGGAATACCTGTCCTGCGGCTGCGGCTCGTTTTCGGGCGCGGGCACGGGCGGCCACTGTTCGATCACCTCAGGCGTTTCTTCGCCTATCTGACGCGCGATCTGCGCCTTGCGCCTGCGTATCTCTTCCATACGCTTGAGCATTTTCCCGGCGTCGCCGCCTGCTTTCAGATCGGCGGGCTCGGATACGATGGTTTCATCATACAGTTCCACAGGCCGGCGCTGCTGCGGCGTCTGCCGGATCTGCGGGCGGGCGGGAGCCGGCGCGGGCGGCTGGTTTTGATTTTGGCGCGCCTGGGTATCCTGCCGCAGCTTCCTGCGCATGAATGCGGGGAGCTGGAGGCTGCGTTTGCGTTTTTCTTCTTCCGCCTTTTGCTTTTCCAGCTTCTTCAGATGCGCCTGCTGGCTCTTAACCAGCGCGCGCTGATCCTTGTTTTTCCGTCTCCCGTCGCGAAGCTGGCGCAGCGAGCCGATAAAATCGAAACGGGAGAAAAAAAGCAGGCACAGGAGGCTGAGCAATGACAGGATGATCACGCCGCCGACCGTGCCGACATAGGTGGAAAGCGGCCAGGCGGTGAGCATGCCGAGCACGCCGCCGAAGCTGCCCTGTACGGAGGCAAGCTGATAGCTTGCGGACAGAACGCTGAAATAATCGTTCTCGGTATTCTCGGTAAAGAACTCCATCAACGTCTGCGATGGCGTTTTGGTGACAAGGTTGATAATGCCAAGGACAAACATATAGAACAGGAACAGCAGCAGGTAGGCGCGCAGTGGCGTTCTGCGGTAGGCGGACAGCACTACGCTCAGCCCGCCCCAGATGATGAATAGCGGGACACCGAGACAGAGCGTGCCGCCCAGGCCCTGCACGATGTGGCGGATGGACAAAAATACGCCGCCTTTGAGCAGGCTTAGGGCGGACACGGCGGCCAGAGCGCCGAGTGCTATGACGAGTATTCCAAAAATGTTCCGAAACAGGAGGGAATCGGAACTGAAATTCTGCGCGCGCGCCCGCCTTCTGAAAGCCATACGTCCTCCGTGCTATTTATGTATTCGTACCGCGTACAGCACGCCGGTTTCATCGGCATACAGCATGAGTTGCCGGTTCGAGATCGTGTAATAATCTGCCGTGCCTGCGGGCAGGCCGTAATCAACAGCCGTCGATGTGTCCAGGTACACGGATACCGGTTCTCCGAGTATTTCACGCCAACGGGTTTGCATGGTAACGCCGGTTTGGATACCGTAGAGATTCATCCGCGTTGCCAGAATTCCTTCCGCGACGGAAGCGTCGTAGCCTGCCGTCAGCGCGTCGGACAGGATCAATACCTCCCGGAACACCGGGGCTTCAAACTGGAAATATCGTCCGCCGGGAAACTGGTCCGGCGTGCGCGTCAGCCGGTAGTCCGCAATCAAATCGGGGATAGAATCGCCGAGTTTTACGGGGATGCAGGGGAGCGTGCCCTGCGAAACGATCGTTTCGATGCGCTCCTTGATCTGCGCGTCCGTGTACTGCGGCAGTAGCGCGCCGAGGCGCGAGGGAACGGAACCTTCGTTGGAAATCAGGAAAGCTTGCAGTTCCCCGTACAGAAACTGCACGGCGGCGCTGTAACCCGAAAGCAGCGCGAACTGCTGATACGGATAGTAAAAGGTTATGCCACATGAATCAAAAGCGAAGGAATCTACGGGCAGCGGCGTGATGTCCGCGTGTTCAAGGTAATTGGACAGCTCATCCTCAAGGCTTGATTGAAGCCGTGCTTCCATCCAGGCAACGGCGGCGTCGGGATCAGTGAAGAAATCTTTCATCTGCAGGCGCGCGCCGGTTTGCAGATCGTAGGCAAGCGCCGTGTACTTCTGCCCGCTTCGAAGGTTTTCCATCGTGCCTTTGGCGTTGATGACCGCGGATAACAGCGAATCCTGCAGATATGCCGTGTAGGAGACCTGCAAGCCGGCGCCGCCCGGCTGCAGGGTGCTCAGCGTGATCAGGCGCTGGGCGATAGCGGCTTCCTCCACGATCGCGTCGTTGATCGCCTGCTGGACGGCGAGGGTTTGCAGGCCGTCAAGCTGCGGATACCGTACGTAGTTGTCGCCGATCTCCGTAGCGGTATCAACGATTTGGACGCCGACGTTTTCCCCGGACGGAAGCGCGACGGCGGTTGCGGAAACGGCATGCGACAGGCAAAATACGCAGAAAACGAGAAGCCCCGCAAAGGATAGAAATCTCCGGAATTTCATGCGCATTCTGGCCCGCTCCCTTCTCAAAAAAGTATACTCTATCGTCAAGTTTGTTGCAAGTATGTTACAAAATTCAAAAATAACGCAGGCGCGAAGCCTGCGCTTCATCATTCGCGTATGCTTCTACAGAATATAACGCGCATCAGGCGCTGGCTGTTCCCGCATTTCTTTGGCCTTGTCGGCATACTTCCGTTCGTTCGTGTTGCCGAGTACGGCAAAACTCGCGACCTTGGAGTTTTCCACACCGGGCTGGTTGAACGCGTTGATGTCCAGAAGCTCTCCCATATACGCGGTCGCCATCTCGAAGAAGTATAATAGCTGACCGACGGTATAGGCGCTCACTTCGGGCAGGACGATGGTCTGATTCATGCGCCCGGCCTGGCAAAGAGCGAATTCCGTACCCTTCAGTTCCGCGTCAAGCAGTTGATTGAGCGTTTTGCCGCCGAGAAAGGCGACATTGGGAAACGATTCGCATCCGTGCGGGATCGGAACCTCGTTGCGGAAATTCTCCACCTTCAAAAAGGTGATCACCTTGTCAAACGGGCCTTCGGTATACAGCTGCAGCTGGCTGTGCTGGTCGGTCACGCCCAGGGCCTTGGCGGGCGTCTGCCCGTAGTTGACGGAAACGCCTTTGCGGGTGATATTCTTGCCCAGGCTTTCCGCCCAGAGCTGGCAGAACCAGTCCGCCATGTATTTCAGGCTGTCGGCGTAGGGCATCACGACCTGGATGTTCGCGCCGTGGTTTTCCATCGTGATATACTGCAGCACGGCTTCCATCAGCGCGGGGTTTTTCCAAACGTCATCCGTTTTGCAGCGCGCGTCCATCGCCGCCGCGCCTTTAAGCAGCGCGCGGATATCGATTCCGCAAACCGCGGCGGGAAGCAGCCCGACGGGGGAAAGTTCGCTGAAACGTCCGCCGACGCCGTCCGGGATAACGAACATGCGGAAGCCTTCCTCTTTGCAGATCCTGACCAGGTTGCCGTTCTCCTTATCGGTGGTGGCGATGATGTGTTTCTGCCAGCCTTCGCCGATCTTCTTCTTCAAAAGGCCGGAGATAATCAGATACTGGCTCATGGTTTCGGCGGTCGCGCCGCTTTTGGTGATCACGTTGAAACAGGTTTTTGTTACATCGATCACATCCAAAAGCGACGCGACGCGTTCGGGATCGATATTGTCTTCCACGTAAAATTTCGGACCGTTTCGCTGTTCCAGCTCGTTCCAGCGCAAATGGTTGAGCGCTGCCTGCACCGCGATGGGGCCCAGCGCGCTGCCGCCGATACCAAGAACCACGAAAGCGTCAAAGGTACCGCGCACATAGGCGGCGGCTACTTCAATATCCCGCACGATCTCAGTTTGGTTATAGGGCAGTTCCGTCCATCCAAGCATCAGATTGTCGTTGCCGCGGTTTTTTGCAACGGCATGCTGCGCCGCCCTGGCCTGCGCAGCCAGACGATCGATTTCGCCTGCGGCGATGCCATGTCCCGCGCCCAGGCGCTCGGTCATCATATTGTTGATATCCAGCGTGATCCGCAGTTCGTTTGTCTGTCTCACGAAAGTTCCTCCTCAATTCCTCTTTGCGATTATATCACAGGGAAGCGGGTAAAAAAAGAGCGTTTCCATATCGGAAACGCCCGAAAGGTATTGTTGCCGGTATTATTTACGGCTGCCGGCCGATGTAGGCCAGAATGCCGCCGTCCACATACAGGATATGCCCGTTGACGAAGTCCGAAGCGCAGCTGGCCAGGAATACGGCGGGGCCGACCAGATCTTCGGGATTGCCCCAGCGGTTGGCGGGGGTTTTCGCACGGATGAACGCGTCGAACGGGTGCATGGAGCCGTCGGCCTGTTTCTCGCGCAGCGGCGCCGTCTGCGGCGTGGCGATATAGCCGGGGCCAAGACCGTTGCACTGGATGTTGTGCTGCCCGTACTCCGAGCAGATGTTGCGCGTGAGCATCTTCAGCCCGCCCTTGGCGGCGGCGTAGGCGGATACGGTCTCGCGCCCGAGCTCGCTCATCATCGAGCAGATGTTAATGATCTTGCCGTGTCCTTTCTTGATCATGGAGGGTATCACGGCCTTGGACACGATGAACGGCGCGTTGAGGTCGACGTCGATCACCTTGCGGAAATCCGAAGCGGACATTTCGATCATCGGCACGCGCTTGATGATGCCCGCGTTGTTAACGAGGATATCAATTACGCCGATCTCCTTCTCGATCTTCGCGACCAGCGCGTTCACCGCGGCCTCGTCCGTTACGTCGCAAACGTAGCCGTAGGACTTGATGCCCGCGTCCTTGTAGGCGCTTAAACCTTTGTCCACGAGCTCTTGACTGATGTCGTTGAATACGATGGTCGCTCCTGCCTTGGCAAAGCCTTCGGCGATCGCAAAGCCGATGCCGTAGCTGCCGCCGGTGATCAGCGCAACTTTATCCATGAGTGAAAATGCGGAATTCATCTCTCTCCTCCTTATCGTTGTACGCGGCCGGAACCGCTACCTTTCATCAGGCCTTCGACCTCGGGCACGGATACACGGTTGAAGTCGCCCGAAATCGTGTGCTTCAGGCAGCTTGCGGCAACCGCAAATTCCAGCGCTGTTTGTTCGTCGTCATAGGTATTCAGCCCGTAGATCAGCCCGGCGCCGAAGCTGTCGCCGCCGCCGACGCGATCCACGATGTCGGTGATCGAATACTTGCGACTCAGATGGAAATCTTTGCCGTTGTACAGGCAGGCGCTCCAGTCGTTATGGTTGGCGCTCTTGGATTCGCGAAGCGTGATGGCGACCCGCTTGACGTTTGGGTACTTGTTCATGGCGAGTTTCGCGATGGCCTGGTACTGGGCGACGTTCAGCTCGCCCGTCTCCACGGCGGCCTGGCTTTCGGCCTTGAGCAGCAGGGATTTCTGAAAATCCTCTTCGTTGGCGATGACGGTGTCCACGTACCGCACCAGCTCCGTCATCACCTGGTCGGCGGTCTTGCCGTATTTCCAGAGGTTTTTGCGGTAGTTGAGGTCGCAGCTGACGTGCAGGCCGAGTTTCTTGGCGGTTTTCACGGCCGCAAGGCTCAGCTGCGCGGCGCTTTCGCTGATGGCGGGGGTGATGCCGGTGATGTGGAACCACTGCGCGCCGTCCAAGGCAGTTTCCCAGTCGATGTCGTCCGTCCCGGCTTCGGCAATCGCGCTGTGTGCGCGGTCGTAGACCACCTTGCTCGGGCGCTGCACGGCGCCGGTCTCCAGGTAATAGATGCCCATGCGTCCCGGCTTGCGCACGATGGCGGACGTATCGACGCCAAAACCGCGAAGCTCGCGCACACAGGCGTCGCCGACCGCGTTGTCGGGAAGCACGGTCACAAAACGGGCGTCCATACCGTAATTGGCAAGGCTGACGGCTACGTTTGCCTCGCCGCCGCCGAACGTGGCTTCAAGCGCCGGGGATTGGAACCAGCGCTCAAATCCGGGACTTTTCAAGCGAAGCATGATCTCGCCGAAGGTCACAACTTTCATCAGTCTGTCATCCTTTCGAATTCATCAAACGGTTTATTTCTGCAGAAGGTGGAACGCGAATCCGGCGATCTCATCCTTCAAGTATATCGCGATCAGTTTTCCTTCTTTCACGACCGCGCTGTCCTCGTCAAAGACGAAGCCCCTCTGTTCCAGATACCAGCGGGCACGGTGGATGTAATTGGTTCCCAGCGCGATATGGCCGTGCGTGCCCCGGAACGGTTTTTTGATAAACTCCAGCGCGGTGCCGGTAAAGGTGGCGCTGTTGCCGTCCTTCACGGGCCAGCCGAGGAGCTTGGCAAACATCTGCGCGTCTTTCATCGCCTGCTCGGGGCTGCCGGAATTGATGCCGATATGCCTGAGTTCAAATCCGAGCATGCGGGTAACGGCTCCCGAAGTGATTTCTTCGATCTTTGCCCAGTCTTTGGCCGCGATCGCTTTTTGATCCACCATCCAGCTGCCGCCGCAGGCAATGACTTTGGAGAAATTCAGGTAATCCAGGAGATTGCTTTCATCCACGCCGCCGGTCGGTATGAAGGTCACGTCAACGTACGGGCCGCTCAGCGCCTTGATAACCTTCAGGCCGCCGACCGCTTCCGCGGGGAAGAACTTCACGGTTTTCAAGCCCAGAGACAGCGCGACTTCGATATCGGTGGCGTTGGAACAGCCGGGAACGATCGCAACGCCGGTTTTCTGACAATGCCTGACCACTTCGGGGTTGATGCCCGGGCTTACGATATAGGCGGCGCCGGCCGCTACCGCGCGGTCGACCTGCCCGGTCGTCAGCACGGTGCCCGCGCCAAGCATCACATCGGGAAGTTCTTTATGAACGCGCTGGATGGATTCCTCGGCGGCTTCGGTGCGGAAGGTGATCTCCGCAACGGGAAGGCCGCCGTTTTTAAGCGCCCTGCAAAGCGGAACGGCGTCGTCGGCATCCGTAACTTTTATGACCGGGATCATTCCGGCCAAAGACAGTTTGGTGACCATATCCATGGTTCGTCACATCGCTTTCCAGTAAAAAATGAAGCAGAACCTTATTTTAGATCCTGCATGGGAACGGCGTCCATGTCGTCAAAGGCCTGGTTCTCTCCGACCATACCCCAGATGAAGGAGTATCCCTTCGTGCCGCTGGCGCTGTGGATGGACCAGCTGGGGCTGATGACCGCCTGCCGGTTGCGGACGACGATATGCCGCGTTTCCGACGGTTGTCCCATGTAATGAAAAATGACGGCGTTCTCGTCAAGGTTGAAATACAGGTACACTTCCATCCGGCGGTCATGCGTATGGCACGGCATGGTATTCCAGACGTTTCCGGGCATCAGGTTCGTCATGCCCATCACAAGCTGGCAGCTTTCCACCTGGCCGGGAAGGATATACTTGCAGATCGTGCGGTGGTTGCTTTCCTCCTGCGAACCGAGTTCCACCTTGGCGCAGTCTTCCGGTTTGATCAGCATCGTGGGGCAGCTGCGGTGCGCGGGAGCGGAATTGAAATAAAACATCGCGGGGCTGTTCGCGTCCGCGCTTTCAAAAACCACGTCGCCCGCGCCGCTGCCGATGTATAAACCGTCCTTGTGACGCAGCGAATATTTCTTGCCGTCGACCGTAACGCTGCCGGAGGCGCCGATATTGATCACGCCGAGTTCACGGCGCTCCAGAAAACTTTTGGCGTGCAGCGCGCCTCCAGACGGCAGGCCGAGAGCTTTTCCGGCGGGGACGGCGCTGCCGGTGATAATCCGGTCGATATGGCTGTAGACCGTCTTCACAGAATCCGGATGAAAGAGGTCCTCAATCAGAAACTCCTGACGAAGGCGCGTTGTGTCATAATACCTGAAATCTATGGGGTTCGTTGCGTTACGCAGTTCCATGTGAATAAATCCTCCTTTAGTTTATATACAACTTTTCACGGATTGGGTATTCGCCACCCAGATTGGTTTTCCTTTTATATTTCGGCATTCCCTGAAAAACGCTCCGAAAGAGCTTGTTTCATGCCGTTTTGCTTGATATCTTCCAGGGCGTGCGATACGGTTTGCGCAAGGCCGGGAATTGCAGACAAGTTTTGCCCCCAAAACGTTTCATTCTGTAGAAACAGTACGGCTTGCTCCTGCGCGGACAGCGGCGTTATCTCCAAAAAGAAGCGTAAAACCGCTTCGTCGTCCAGTATCCGATACGGGATTCCGTCCCGCTCGCAGATAAGCGCGCCGTCTCTGACCGCATACCCCTGGTACAGCGCCATCAGAGAAGCAAGAGAAAACGTAAGGTGTGCGGGGGGGCTGCCGGTTTGCTCGATATACGCAAGGAAACTCGGCATGCAGCGGGCGCGCCATTTGGATACGGAGTTAAGCGAGATGGAAAGCAGTTGATGCCGGATAAACGGATTTTCAAAGCGGCTGATGACCGCGCTTGCAAAGGCTTCCAGATCAGCCTTCGGCAAAGTCAGGGTCGGAATGACTTCCCGGTGAAGCGTATCCAGGATGAACTGCTTGATCTTTGGATCCTCCATGGCTTGCCGTACGGTATTGTGCCCGCACAGATAGGCTGCCGGGACGAAGGACGTATGCGCGCCGTTGAGGATGCGTACCTTGCGCTGCTTGTAGGGTTTTTGATCGTCGGTGAATATAACGGGCAGACCGCAGGCGTCCAGCGGAAGTTCTTTCTGGATATCGGTTTGCGATTCGATTACCCACAGGCCGAACGGTTCCGCGGTATCCAGAAGTTTGTCCTCGTACCCGAGTTTTTGCCAGATAGCTTCGGCATCGTCCTTCGGATATCCCGTCACGATGCGGTCAACGAGCGTGGAGGCGAATACGCAGGCTTTATCCAGCCAGTCAATAAAACGATCGCCAAGCTTCCATCGCCGTGCAAGCGTATACACGCATTGCCTGAGCACGACGCCGTTGTCGTCGATCAGCTCGACGGGTAGGATGATCAGCCCCTTGCTTAAGTCGTAATTAAAAGCCTCCGCGCGTTCATACAGGAATTTCGTCAGTTTCCCGGGGTATGAATGCGGAGGAGTATATTCCGGGCGGTCTTCTTCATCCAGAACGATACCGGCCTCGGTGGTGTTGCTAACAATAAAACGCAGGCTTTCAAGCCCTGCATACGCGGCGTATTTCCCATATTCCGTATAGCAGTCCACGGCGTCGTGAACACAGGTGATGAGCCGCGAGAATTCCACCTGTCTGCCGTTTTCTATTCCCCGAAGAAGAACGGTGTAGCGGCAATCCTGTGCGTGAAACCGTTCCAAAGTGCCGTATTCGATCGGTTTAGTGATCGTAACGCTGCCGCGAAATAGGCCGTTTTCATTGGCGATATCCAGCATGTAGTCCACAAAAGCCCTCAGGAAATTGCCTTCGCCGAACTGCAGGATTTTGACTTCAAGATCCTTTGCAGGGGCTATATCTGCCGATAATCTCCTCAATAGTTACAGCACCTCCGTTCCGGAACAGTATGTAAATAGTTACATGATATCGTTCATATTCTACTCTGATTACCACTGTCCGTCAATGGATAAATCAGAATCAAACGAGTTAATAGGTTTTCAAAGCCGAAGAAATAGGCGGTTCCGCTTGCGTTTTCAGAAATTTCGTATATACTGTATTTTATGTAAGAAACAATGAAACCATTATCAAACAGAGTGGGATGATTAAGCAAATGAACATTTATGATATTTCAGAAAAAGCGGGCGTCTCGATCGCCACGGTGTCGCGCGTGCTCAACAACAGCGCAAGAGTCAGCCAAAAGACGCGGGAAAAAGTTCTCTCCGTGATGGCGCAGTACGATTATGTGCCAAATCCGTTTGCCCGGGGACTGGGCCTGAAAACGATGCGCACCATCGGGCTTTTGTGCCCCAACGCATCGGATTACTATCTGGCAATGGCGCTGAGTTATCTGGAACGCATGCTTCGCAAACAGGGCTATGACAGCATGCTGCTGTGCACGGGCAAAGCGCTGTCCGACAGGGAGAAAGGCGTAGAGTGGCTCATTTCCAAGCACGTGGACGGCATCATTTTGATGGGTTCCACCTTTGTGGAGGATAACGAGAACGGAAACAAATACCTGCGCAACGCAGCCACGCATCTGCCGCTGGTTCTGCTTAACGCCTCATATGCAAACGAGAATATCTACAGCGTCCTTTGCGATGATTTTCACGCGACGATGAACGCTACGCAATTCCTGCTGGAAAAGGGACGCAGGAATATCTTATATTTATATCATAACCGCAACTACAGCGGATTGAAAAAACTGGACGGTTATAAGGCCGCACTGAAAAACATGGGTGTTCCGGTTCAGGAGAAGTTGATTCAATATTTCACGGAAGATAAGATGAGCATTCCCGATATCCGGGATTATATCCTGGGGCTGGATCGCAAAGGCATCAAGTTCGACGCCGTAGTAACCTCCGAGGATGTGATGGGCGTCGGCGTGTTCAAATATGCACGTATCATAGGAAGGAACGTGCCCGAGGACCTTCCGATCATCGGGTACAACAACTCTTCCTATTGTCTCTGCTGTGAACCGGAGCTTTCTAGCGTGGACAACAAGCTGGAAATGCTTTGCGAGCAATCGGTCATCACGCTGCTGAAGGTGCTTTCCGGCGAAAGCGTGCCGCAGAAGATGGTCTTTATGGGCGAATTGGTCTTGCGCGGAAGCACCTGACGGCTGTCAGCGCAGGCAAAACGGCGCCAGCGGCAGGCCGTTCTCGCCGAATACGTTCACCCTGGCATAATTGATCCAGGCATAGCGAACCGAAACGGGGCAGCCGACTTCTTTCGATACCGCCCGGATTTCATTGCCGTCAATCAGCGCTTCAGCCTGATAGCAAACCATATCCTCTCCGGCAAGTTCAAACAGCCAGGGATTTTTTTGCTTACGCAAGGGCGCGGATACGGTCACGATCATTGCGTTGCCGTCGGGCCGCGCAGCGGTCGGCCTGGGGCTGTTTTGCGCTTGCTGATGATAAACAACTACCAATGCTTGCTCAAACAGCCGTTCGCCGACGGTCTTTTTGTCCTTCGGATGGATATCGTTTTCATCGCCGCCGTCGATCATCACGGCCAGCCCCGTATTGCGCATGTCCCTGTACACCTGCTCCTGCGCATGCCGGAGTATAGCCCAGCAATTCTTCATGGTTTCGTCGCGCTGGGCAAACATCGGAAGCTGCACAAAGAGAAACGGAAGCGACGGCGATTTGAAAATGTCGCGCCAGCTTACGATCAGCGACATCAGCATCACGCGGTAGAGATGCGGGTGGCGGTAATCGGATTCCCCCTGATAATACAGAAAACCCGTCAAAGTATACGGCGCGATACGTTTCAACATCGTGTTCACGAGGCCGCAGGGTCGGTATGCGCTTTTGCGGCCTTCGGGCGGTGGCCAGGGGCAGGGGCCGAGTTCGGCGATGAAATCATCCCATTTTGCGGATGGATTATTCGCAAGTATCTCGTCGGCCTTGCGGCTCCATGCAGCGTGCGCTCGCTGCTGGGCATGAAACGCCTTTTGGTATTGCTGATCTGTTTGATCTTTGGTCCGTTCCAAAAACGCGTCCAGATATTCCTTACCGCCTGTGGTGGCGCACAGCGCGTCCTCATCCAGCCAGGATGTGATGGAAGTGCCGCCTAAATAGCAACCGATGATCCCCACGGGGATACCGAGCGCCGCGTGCAGCCTGACGGCAAGATGGAACGCGACGGCGCTGATATCGCCGCAGGCACCTGGGCGTACGGCGCGCCACTTCGTGTTTCGCTCCCACTCCAGCGTCTTTTCGTCCAAAAAGGGCTGTACGGGATAGTTGCAGTAGCGGATCTGCGGATGATCGGCCTCCGCCGTATAGCGCCCGCCGTCCAGCGTATCCTTGAGCGGCATCTCCATATTGCTTTGCCCGCCGGCGAGATATACGTCCCCGATGAGGATATCCGAATAGGTAAGCGTAGTTTTGCCGTCCGCAACCGACATCGTATACGGGCCGCCGTGCGGCATCGGCGGAAGCACGGCGTGAAACTTCCCCTTGACAGCCGTACAGGAAGCGCTAGAATTATAGATAGAGACAGTGATCTGCATGCCGCTTTCCGCTTCGCCGAATATGCGGATATTCTTGTTGCGGCACAATACCATGTGATCGCTGAAAACGGGAGCAAGCTTTAAACTGACAGGCAAAATCGTACCCTCCAAAGCGGATTGATGCGTCTATTATAGTCCAGAATGCGGAAAATGAAAATATCATTCAGAAAAAGCGAAATGAATACATCTTGTGCTATTGACGAAGTGAGACCTCTACTGCTAGAATGAGTTTTGGTTATTTTCGGGAATCGGAGGGGGGTCGGCCGGCATGGATACGAAATTCATCTTTGTGACCGGCGGCGTGGTTTCGTCGCTCGGCAAGGGAATCACCGCAGCGTCGCTGGGAAGGCTGCTGAAGTCCAGAGGCCTCAGGGTATCCATCCAGAAATTCGACCCGTATCTCAACGTAGACCCCGGAACGATGAACCCGTACCAGCACGGTGAAGTGTTTGTAACCGACGACGGCGCCGAAACCGACCTGGACCTCGGACACTATGAGCGCTTCATCGACGAGAACCTGACCCAGGCAAGCAACGTGACCAGCGGACGCGTGTACAAGACCGTTATCGACCGCGAACGCGACGGGGAATACCTCGGAGCGACCATCCAGGTCATCCCGCACATCACCAACGAGATCAAGAAAAACATCATCGCCGTCAGCCGCACCGAGACCGCGCCCGACGTCGTGATCACAGAAATCGGCGGAACGGTAGGCGACATAGAGAGCCTGCCGTTTCTTGAAGCCGTCCGCCAGATGCGCGCGGAGGTCGGCAAGGAAAACTGCCTTTACCTGCATGTAACGCTGGTGCCGTATCTCAACGCCGCAAGCGAACTGAAGACCAAGCCCACGCAGCACAGCGTGAAGGAGCTTTCGGGCATCGGCATCGCGCCGGATATTCTGGTATGCCGCAGCGATCACGAGCTCCCCTTTGAAGTCCGGGAAAAGATCAGTATGTTCTGCAACCTCCCCGTGGAGCGCGTATTCCAGAACCTGAACGCAAGATCGCTGTACGAGGTCCCGTTGATGCTGCATGAGGAAGGGTTGGATACGCAGGTGGTCAAGCTTTTGGGGCTTGATACGCCGCCCGCCGATCTGGAGGAATGGCGCGCCATGGTCAAGCGGCAAATGGCGATCGACGGCGTGGTGACCATCGGGCTGGTCGGCAAATACGTCGAACTGCCGGACGCCTATTTGAGCGTTGTGGAGGCTCTGACGCACGGGGGCATCCACCACGGCGTGAAGGTGAAGATCGACTGGATACCCGCCGAATCCGTGACGCCGGAAAACGTGGAAGAGAGATTAAAAGACGTCAACGGGATCGTCGTTCCCGGCGGTTTCGGCTCCCGCGGGCTGGACGGCAAAATGAACGCGATACAGTACGTGCGCGAGAACAAAATCCCGTTTTTGGGCCTGTGCCTCGGTATGCAGATGGCGGTGATCGAGTTCGCGCGCCATGTGCTGGGCATGCGCGACGCGCATACCACGGAGGTGGATCCCCACACGACCTATCCCGTGATCGGGCTGATGGTCGGTCAGAATCTGAAGAAACTCGGCGGCACCATGCGGCTTGGCAAATTCCGCTGTTTGATAACGCCGGGCACCAAAAGCGAAAAGGCGTATCAGGAGAACGATATCTGGGAGCGCCACCGCCACCGCTACGAATTCAACAACAACTATACGGAACGCTTCGTCTCCGCCGGTATGGTGATCGCGGGGCGCAACCCGGATCGCGACCTAGTGGAGATCGTGGAACTTCCGGATCATCCCTTCTTTGTAGGCGTGCAGTTCCACCCCGAGCTCAAGAGCCGTCCCAACCGCCCGCATCCGCTGTTCCGCGATTTTATCGGCGCCGCGGTGGAAAACAAGGGATAAGTACTATATAGAAAACCTGCCGCGTTTCTGAGACGCGGCAGGTTTTTTACATATACGGGAGTTATTCGTACCCGCGTTCCTGATCGTAGGCTTCCCACAGCGGCCTGTAGATCTCCACGGCCGCATTGTGCTCCTCCAGCGTTTTGGAGAACGCCAACTCACCTGAGGCGGGGTCCTTCGCGCAGAAATACAGGTACTGCTCGGCGACAAAGACCGCATCGGGATATAGTGCTGCGCTGATAGCGTCCGGGGACGGATTGCAGATGGGACCGAGCGGAAGGCCTTTATTCACATAGGTGTTGTATGGGGAAGCGATCGCCAGATCGCTGGTCGTCAGCGACATGCGGCGTTCGCCCGTGATGTAGTTGACGGTCACGTCGCTGCCTAGCGTCATACCCTTGCCGAGGCGGTTGTGGAATACGGCCGATACCCTGGCGAAGTCGTCGGTCTTCGCTTCCCGCTCGATCATCGAAGCCAGGGTGAGCACCTCGTCCATCGTCATCCCGATCTCTGAGGCGCGCTGCTGCCAGGCATAGTCAAACACCACGTCGGTTTGGTCAAGCAGCTTTTTCAGCAGCGCCGTCTCCGTGGTGTCGGTGTAGATCTCATAGGTGTTGGGTGCGAGATAGCCTTCCAGCAGAAACCTGCGTTCCGCAGCGCGCTCGGTCCGGAGTTCTTCCTGGATGAAATAGTAATCCGTCAGCCCCTCGGCGGAGCGGCAAAGGAACAGAAACCGCGCGGTATCGGAGAAAACGCCTTCCTCCTTAAGCATATCGGCGATGTCTTCCACCGTCCATCCGGGGATGACGGTGATCATCATGGTCAGCGGTTTGCCGTCGCCCGTGGTCAGCAGTTCGGCGATCTCGAAGATATTCATGTTTTTTGCGATCAGGTAATCGCCCGCCTGGATCTTCTGCCCGAACCCGATGAAGTCGCAGTAGTACTTGAACACCGTATGGTTTTTGATTAGTCCCGCCGCCTCCAGGTTGTTCGCCACGCGTGTCAGGCTCTGCCCTGATTCAACGGTAAAGGCAACTTCCGTACCGTCGGTCATCTCCACCGCGCTGACGAAATTATCGCTGATGTAGTTATATATACCGGTCAGAAGCCCGAATACAAGGACCAGCGCGGCAACGCCGATGAGCACGGAGCGCAGGACACGCCAAAGCGAGGCATACCAATAGAAGCCGTACCGGCGTTCCTCTTGTCGGGATTGGGAATCGTATTCGTCATAGGGCTCGTTGCGCCGTGCCATGCGTCCTCCTACATACCGGGCAGCCTGATTTCCAGTTCAGCGGCGCTGGTGATGATCTGGAATATCTCGCTCATCATCTGCTGGACGCGCAGCTGCGCGACGAAATACTGAGAGATGCCCGCGTTCATCATCAGCAGGCCGGAAAGCTGCTGAAAACGCTGTATATCGTCCTGTGTGGAATCGGCGCCGGTCACGGCCGCCATCTGCAGCTTGGTTTGCAGGCGCTGATATTCGTTGATCAGGGCCTTGTTGGTATCGTCCGCCATCACGGCGTCTTTCAACTGTTTGTAGACGGCGAATTCGTCGCTTTTGCGAATCGCGGCGGCCAGTCGATCGGATGCGGCTTGGATTTCGATATTTAGCATATGATCGTCTCCTGAATCAAGCTTGATACGACTTGAGCAAGGTTCCGTCGAACGCCTTGATTTCAAATAGATTCTGATCCCAATCCAGCGTCATGCAGCTTTTTGGCTGGTCATCGTGCGGGAGCGCCGACGAGCCGGGATTGATATAGGTGATGCCGTTTTGGCTCTCAACGATATGGATATGGGTATGCCCGTGGATTAAAAAATCCCCGGGTTTGATTTTGGGCATGTTTCGCAGGTTATACAGATGACCGTGCGTAAGAAACGCGGTTTTGCTCCCGGCAAGCGGCAGCAATGCGTAGTCCGCCAAGATCGGGAAATTAAGCGCCATTTGATCCACTTCCGAATCGCAGTTGCCGCGTACGCACAAGGGCGCGACAATAAGTTGGTTCAGCGCGTCGGCTACGGCCTGCGGGTCGTATTCTTCCGGCAGCGGATTGCGCGGGCCGTGGTAGAGCAGGTCGCCAAGCAAAATAAGCCTGTCGGCCTTCTCTGCCTCCAACCGCGCAAGCACCGCCTTGCACGCGGCGAATGAGCCGTGGATATCGCTGGCAAACAAAAATTTCATGGTTTCCTCCTTAGGGCAGATCAAGTTCGAGCGTGACGGGGCAGTGGTCGCTGCCCGTCACTTGGTCTTCGATATCGGCGTCTATGATCTTATCGGCGATCCGCTTACTCACTAAAAAATAGTCGATGCGCCAGCCGACGTTGCGGTCGCGGGCGTTCATCCGGTATGACCACCAGGAATACCGGTCTGTTTCATCAGGATGCAGCAGGCGAAAAGTGTCTACGAAGCCATTGGAAAGAAGCCGGGTCATCTTTTCGCGTTCCTGCGGCGTGAAGCCGGCGTTGTTCACGTTGGTCTTCGGGTTCTTCAAGTCGATCTCCTGATGCGCCACGTTCATATCGCCGCATACGACGACGGGCTTCTTCGCGTCCAGCGCTTTGAGATACTTTGCGAACGCGTCCTCCCAGGTCATGCGGTAATCAAGCCGCCTGAGCTCGTCCTGGCTGTTGGGCGTATAGACCGTGACCAGATAGAAATCCGCAAACTCCAGCGTAATCACGCGGCCTTCGTTGTCGTGTTCTTCGATTCCGATGCCGAAGGCCACGTTCGAAGGTGTATGCTTGGTAAAGACCGCCGTGCCGGAATACCCTTTCCGTTCCGCGCTGTTCCAATACACCTGATATCCGTCGGGGTCCAGGTCGATTTGGTCCGGCTGAAGCTTGGTTTCCTGTATACAGAAGAAGTCTGCGTCCTCAGCGCTGAAGTACTCTTCAAATCCTTTTTTCACACAGGCGCGCAGACCGTTTACGTTCCATGAAACTAACTTCATAAACTCTCTCCTTTGCGGCGGTCCGGTATCCATATCATAGCATAATTCGATTGCGTCAACAATGAAACGGCGAGATGTTTACAGGTTCATTTCCCTACGCAGAAATTGGAGAAGATCTCATCCAGCAGCCTCTCGTCCACGCTTTCGCCCGTGATCCGTCCAAGCAGCCAAAGCGCTTCCCGCAGGTCGACGGCGATCAGGTCCAACTGCACGCCTGTACGGACGGCCTCCGCCGCTTGCTGGAGTTTCTCAGCGGCCTGCTTCGCCAGCGCGATATGGCGCTGGTGGGTGAGCATGTCCTCACGCGGCTGTTTCAAATACTGCGCCAGATAATCGAGTACCTGTTTGAGTCCCGTGCCGTTCTTGGCGGAGATGGAGAACACGGGGGTATGCTTCGTGACTGTGGAGATCTGTTTAACGGTGAGAACGGGCGGTTTGTCTTCTTTATTGAGTAAAACGGCGCAGGGGCATTGCATCTGCGTTTCGAGCAATTGCTTTTCAGCCTCGTCAAGCGGTTTGGTCGCATCGATCAGCAGCAGTGCGACGTCGGCGTTGTCGATCACCTGCCTGGCGCGCTGTACGCCGATCCTTTCCGCCTCGTCAACGCTTTCCCGCAGGCCGGCCGTATCCATCAGCTGCACCTGAAAACCGTTGAGGGAAAAACTGCCTTCCAGCACGTCGCGCGTCGTGCCGGGGATGCCGGTCACGATGGCGCGGTCCTCCGCAAGCAGCGCGTTGAACAGCGTGCTTTTCCCCGTGTTCGGCGAGCCGCAGAGCGCCACGCGCAGGCCGAAGCGCAGCACGCGCGCGGCGCGTTCTTCCGCAATGGATTGTAGTTTCGCGCTCAGCTTCGTCAATCCGTCCAGGAGAGACGCCGTCGCTTCGTTTTCATCAACTTCCTCGGGGTAATCAATATAGGCTTCCACACCGGCTATCAGTTGTATGAGAGTGGACTGCGCATCTTTGATGTATTTGCTCGCGCCGCCTGAGAGCAGGGCTTCCTCGCTCCTGAGCGCGGCGGATGAACGCGCGCCGATGATTCCCATCACGGCTTCCGCCTGCGCAAGGTCGATCCGACCGTTGATAAACGCCCTGCGCGTGAATTCGCCAGGTTCCGAGGGCCGTGCGCCGTTTTCAATCAGCAGTTTCATCACAAAGGCCGCGGCGGCGTATCCGCCGTGGATGTGAAGCTCGCATACGTCTTCCTTCGTATAGCTGCGCGGCGCGCGCATCACCACGCCCATCGCTTCGTCCTGCGTCTGACCGCCGGAGTCCACGACCGCGCCGTGCATTAGCAGGTGATCCGGATAGGGGGGATTTTGCTTCGGCGCGCGGAACACGGCGGAGAAAAGATCGACCGCCTTGTCTCCGCTGATGCGCACGATGGCGATGCCGCCTTCGCCAGGGGCGGTCGCCACGCCTGCGATTGTATCCGGCACCGCAGTCACTCCCCAAATCCTTTATTCTGTGATATCATATCATACAGAGAACAGACAAAGCAAAAGGAGGATAGCGCATGCCTGACGTCCGCGTACTGACCGCCCGCCCGCACCGCCTTTTGCCGCCTATCATCA
This sequence comes from Clostridiales bacterium, assembly GCA_016930575.1. GTDB lineage: Bacteria > Bacillota > Clostridia > Christensenellales > Aristaeellaceae > CAXXOK01. Next base: position 18,310 of record JAFGGL010000065.1, read on the forward strand.
AACAGATCGGCGAACTGCACAGGAACAAAAAATCCTGCGTTTTGCTCGTACCGGAGCAGTTTACCCTGCAGGCTGAACGCGAGATTTTAGCGCGTCTGAAGCTTCCCGGTCTGTTTTCCGTCGAGATCATTTCACCGACGCGGCTCCGGCGCCGTGTGACGGCGGCGGTCGGAACAGACGAGTGGGAACCGTTGTCGGCGGCCGGGCAGCATATGGCCGTTAGCTTCGCGCTGGAAACCTGCGCGGACCGGCTGAAGTACTATCACGCGGCAGTCTCGAGGCACGGGTTTGCGCAGAAGCTGACGGCATTGATCACTGACATGAAGCGCGGTGGCCTGCAGCCGGAAACGCTGGCAGAGTATGCCGCAGGACTGCCGGACGGGATGCAAAAAGGGAAATTACAGGATATTGCCGTACTGTATGCAGCCTATCAGCAGACGTTGCAGGACCGCATGGTCGACAGCGACGATTTGAATCAGTTTGTCACGGAACATCTGGACGAAAGCGGGTTGATGCGGGGACAGCACGTGTTTACCTACGGGTTTGACGCGATGTCTGAGCCGCTGATCGTACTGTTGTGCGCCATCGCCGGAAGCTGCGAAAGACTGACGGTCGGGCTGATCAGCGACAGCGCCGGCGCCGCGGATCAGGAGATCTACCTTCCCGTACGCCAGAGCGTCGCCCGGTTCCGCCGGGCGCTCGAAGACCATGGTATCGATCTCAAAGAAACCGCGGTGACGCCGGAGCCGCTCCGCCACGCGCCCGCGATCGAACATCTGGACAGGATGTTGTTTTCGTACCCGCAGCAAATGTTTGAAGGCGAACAGAGCAACGTGTTTTTGTCGCAGTTCAATTCGCCCTATGAGGAGGCGACGCATGCGGCAAGGCAGATCCTGCGTTTATCGGAAGAAGGCGTAAGCCTGGAACGTATCGCTGTGCTCTATCCCGATCAGAACGGGTATCCGTTTGCAGTCGCCGCAGCGCTTGCCGACAGCGGCTTTCCGTTCTACACCGATGAGAAGCTTCCCGCGCTGTCGCACGCGCTGGTGCAGTTCATCATGGCGGCTTTGCATGCGATGGCGGACGGATTTCGAAATGAGGACGTTTTTACGCTGATGAAAACCGGATACGCGAATATCGGCTTCGACGACGCCTGTACGCTGGAGAATTACGCGCGGGAATACGGCATCGATCACAGCCGCTGGCTGCAGCCCTTCCGGAAGGGGGACGTAGAAGTTCGCAGCCGTACCGAAGCGATGCGAAAAGCGGTTATTCTGCCGCTGATAAAGGCACGCGATGCGCTTGTGGCCGCGCGGGATACGGCGCAGTCCCTGCAGGCTGTGATGGATCTCCTGAACGAAGCGGACGCTTATAACGCATTGAAACGGGAAGAGGAAGCGCTGCTGAAGGAAAACCTGCTGGTGCGCGCCGGGCAGAACAGCCAGATCTGGCAGGCTGTGCTGGAGTTGATGGATCAGCTTTATATCCTGTCCGGCGGCAGGCGAATCCCGCTGAAGTATATTGCGAACCGGTTCGAGTGCGGTTTCTCCGCCGTCGCGCTTGCGACGCTGCCGCCCGCGGCCAATATGCTGCATGCGGGCGTGCTGGGGCATTACCTGTCCGGCGAGATGGACGCCGTCTTTCTGCTGGGAATGAACGACGGCATCCTCACCCGCAGCACGGAAAGCCTACTGACCGAGGACGAACGCGCCCGGGCGCAGGAAAACACGCAGAGCTTTTTGGGCATGACGGAAGAAAGCCGTCTTGCCTTTGCAAGGCTCGATATCAAGCGCGCGATGACGCTGCCGCAAAGGTATCTCTATCTGAGTTATGCCAAGATCGATCCCGCGGGCAACGCGCTGCAGCCGCTGGACCTGGCGAATGATATGGAAGATCGGCTGTTTGAAAGCCTGCCGGAGAACACGGATACAAGCTTGCCTGTTTCGTCAGGGCAGGCGTTGGTGACGCTCAGCGACCTGCTGCGCAAATACGCCGACGGTGACGAGGAACGGTTGCCCGATGTTTGGAAACAGCGGCTCGCCAAACTCCTCTCGTCGCCCGTGACCGCCGGCCAAACGCTGCGGCTGATGCGCGCCGCCGGGTATCGCGTGGAAACCGTCCCGCTGGCCGCCGAAGCAGCCCGGAACTTGTTTGAAGACAGAACGCTGTCCGTCAGCAGGCTGGAAGAATACGCGGCATGTCCGTTCCGGCATTATATCACTTACGGGCTGCTTCCCCGGGAGCAGAAGGAATGGGAGGTAACGCCGATCGAGCGTGGGAATTTCTTCCACGACAGCCTCCAGCGTTTTGCGCAGATCGCGGCGGAGAACCCGCGGTATCCGCACGTTTCGCAGGAAGATGTAAACGTTATGGTTGATGACGCAGCCGCGCCTTTGGTTGCGGAGCTGAAAAACGGCCCGATGGGCGACGGCCCGCGCAGCCTTGCGTCGCTGGAACAGGCCAAGCGCGTGGTCCGCCGTGCGTGCGCGGCAGTGACCGATCACCTGGCGTCCGGCTCGTTCCGGTTGGAGAAGGCGGAAGCGAAGTTCGGGTATCCGGGAGAAGACAGCTTTCCGCCCGTGACGTTGAAACTTAAGGACGGCACGGAAATCACCCTGCACGGCCGGATCGACAGGATCGACAGCTATCAGGCGAAGGACGCTGCCTACCGCCGTGTGGTGGACTATAAAAGCGGCGCGGCGTCGGCAGACGCGTCGGCAATGTGGCAAGGCACGCAGCTGCAGCTGATGCTCTATCTGGACGCGGTCACGCGCAATACGGGCGAGGCAAAACCCGCGGGCGCGTTCTATTTTCATTTGTTCGACCCGCTGTCCAAAGCGGACGCGGAACAGGAAGACGCCATAAAGGAAGACATCCAAAAACAACTGCAGATGAACGGCGTTGCGCTAATGGACACGGATGTGCTGCAGGCAATGGACGCGGGGGATACGCAAGTATCCATTCCCTCGGCCGTTACCAAGACGGGCGCGCCCCGAAAAAAAGCGAAGGCGCTGGATGAGAAACACCTGGACGCGTTGATGGACCATTCCAAACTAAAAGCGGGGCAATTCGCGCAGCGGATGTTTGAAGGCGATATTTCCATCCACCCCGTCATACACGGCGTTAAATCAAGCTGTGATTATTGCGAGTATCGTTCCATCTGCGGATATGATCCGCTGGCGCGCGGCGCGCAGGCGACGGAGATCTATAAGTTGGAAATGGAGGAACTCGCGCAGAGGCTGGACGGGGAAAACGATAATTAAAAAGCTTGATTTTCACCGTTTCATGTTTGAAACAACCGTCTCCAGCATTGGACAAATACTCCGCGAAACGGTATAATTCATGATTGCAAAACAGTGCGGAGGAGGGCTGCGGTTGAAGCGTATCGGCAGGCGTATCGTTATCGCTTTCACGGCGGCTTTCGCCGCTGTCATCCTCTGCGGCGGTACGTTCATCGCGGCGGCGCAGGAGACAGACAACAGCGTACGCTATATCGCGCCGGAGTTGCCGGCGGGCGCGCAAGCCTACGATGCGGAACATCCGGAAATCCTGCTGGCCGAACAGCTTTACGCCAAATCCGCGATACTCATCGAAGCCTCGAGCGGCACGGTGATCTTTGAGAAGAACGCCGACAATATCATGTATCCGGCGTCTACGACGAAGATCCTCACGATATTCCTGGGAATCGTCAAGGGGGATATGGAATCGACAGTAACCGCCAGTTCGGTTTCCGTCGATCTGCCTGAAAATAGTTCAAGTATCCCTCTGGAGCTTGGCGAGACTATCAATTTCAGGGATCTTCTCTTTGCTACCTTCGTACGCTCGGGAAACGACGGCGCGCGCCTGATTGCCGAATCGGTAGCGGACAGCATTCCTGATTTTATCAACGCCATGAACCAGGCGGCGGCGATGATCGGCTGTACCAGCACGCATTTCGCCAATCCGAGCGGCCTGGACGACTTGGATCATTATACGACCGCACACGATATGGCGCTGATCGCCCAGGAAGCGATGAAGAACGAGCTGTTTCGAAACATCGCAAAATCCTTTACCTACAGCCTGCCGCGCAGCAACATCCGCGGCTCCAGAGTTCTGGTTGGAACAGGTTCAAACTGGCTCAACGGCGCGGAGGATAACGAGTATTATTATCCCGATGCGATCGGTATCAAAACCGGCTATCTGGACCGTGCCGGGTACTGCTTTGTCGGCGCGGCGGAACGGGACGGCGTGGAATTGATCTCGGTCGTCTTTTACTCCTCCTGGGCCGGCCGTTGGACGGATACGATCAAGCTGATGGAATACGGGTTCACACAGTTTGTCAGCGTAACCCCGATGCAGCTTTATAAAATGAACCCGACGACCATCGCCACATCTGGATACTCGCTGGACGATACGGACATCGGGCGGCTGGAGCTTGGCATCAGGGCCAGAACGGATACACGGCCTATCGAAATCGTAACGACGATAACCGAAGTCGAGAATATGGCCAGAAACCTGCGTGAAAATGTCCTGATCGAGTACACGCGCGAGACCTTTGCCGCGCCGGTGACGGCAGGCGAGGTCTTCGGAACGATGACGTACTATCCTGACGACGGCGGAGCGGAAGCGGTGTACGACCTGTATGCGACTCGCTCCATCGTCCGCCGCGAGAACGCGCCGAGGACCATCGCGGAGATCAGGGAAGCGACCTACGCCGATCCCAATCCGCTGCCGCCGTTTTCTCTGGAGGCGCTGTTCCTGCTGGGCTGGCCGTTCCTGGTATTGATCGCGGTCATATTAGTACTGCGGCGTGTTTTCATAAAGAAATCCAAGCGCGGCAGAAAGAATAATATCCCCAAGCCGAAGACCCGCTATTTCCGTTGAGGTGTGAAGCATTGATCGCCCATGTGATTGTGGATGTCATCCATTCAAACGTAGCCAAGCCGTTCTCCTACCTGATTCCGAAAAGCATGCAGGTAGAGATGGGCTTGCGCGTAAACGTTCCGCTTGCGCACAGGTATGTGGACGGCATCGTTGCGGATATCACGGAGGACTGCGACGTTCCGGCGGATAAACTCAAGCCGATCAGAAAGGTGTTGGATCCCTATCCCGCCGTTCTGCCGCATATGATGGCGCTTGCGCGGGAGCTTGCGGAGGAGGACCACTGCCCGCTGGCCGAGACTCTGCGGCTGATGCTGCCGGCCGCAATGCGCACCGGGCGCGCGCGCAGCAAAGAGGTTTCATACTTCCATATTGCGGTTACTCCGGATATAGAGCGGGCGGTCGAAGCGCAGGGAAGATCGCAGAAGCGAAAAATGCTGCTGCGTGCGCTTCAGGACGGCGAACCGAAAACGACGGCGGAGCTTTCGCAATGGGTGAACGCGCCTTTGGAAGCGCTGAATAAACTGGTCCGGGAAGGGTTTATTCAAAAAACATCACAGCAGCAAATGCGCCGCCCGTATCAGGATATGGAACTCACGCCCAACGAGGCGCCGGTGCTGACCGAAGAGCAGAACCAGGCGCTTGCCGTCATGCTGCCGGACCTGCGCAAAGGCAAAGGCGCATACCTGTTACACGGTGTGACAGGCAGTGGGAAAACGGAAGTCTACCTGGCGATGGTCGAAACGGTTTTGACGATGGGTAAAAACGCTGTCATCCTCGTGCCGGAAATCGCACTCACGCCACAGATGGTGCAGTGGTTCCGCAACCGCTTCGGCCCGCGGACCGCCGTGCTGCACAGCCGCCTTTCGGACGGCGAGCGCGTGGACGAATGGCAGCGCATCCGCCTGGGGGACGCCAGTGTCGTCATCGGCGCGCGCTCGGCGATCTTTGCGCCGGTTGAGAACCTCGGCCTGATCGTAATCGACGAGGAGCACGAGCAAAGCTATTTAAGCGACCGCCACCCGCGCTATGACGCGCGCAAGGTGGCCCGCAGCCGCGCACGGCGCGAAAGCGCGACGCTGATACTCTCCAGCGCCACGCCAAGTATCCTGAGCTTTTCCCAGGCGCAAAACGGCGAATATACGCTGGTGGAAATGATGAACCGCGTGCACAACCGGCCGATGCCGGAAGTTACATTGGTGGATATGCGCAAGGAGCTTGCCGCGGGCAACCGCTCCATGATCTCCGCGCTGCTCAGGCAGAAGCTCAATGAGTGTTTCGCCAAAGAACAACAGGCGATGCTGTTCATCAACCGCAGGGGTTATCACACCTTCGTCAGCTGCCGCAACTGCGGCTATGTCATGCGCTGCGACCAGTGCGACGTCAGCCTGACGCTACACCAGCCCAAAGACGGAAGCCGGGGCCTGCTGCGCTGCCATTTCTGCGGGAAGACGGAGAAGCCGCCCGACGTCTGCCCAAGCTGCGGCAGCAAGTATATACGCTATTTCGGCTGCGGCACGCAGAAGGTTGAAGAGGAGATCCGCAGACTGTTTCCGAATGTGAAGACCATCCGCATGGACAACGATACCACGCAGAAAAAGGATGCGCATTATCATATACTCAATGCCTTCCGCGAGGGCAAGGCGCAGGTGCTCATCGGCACGCAGATGATCGCCAAAGGGCTTGATTATCCCAGGGTGACCATCGTCGGCATCATCGCTGCGGACCTTTCGCTGTTCATCCAGGATTACCGCGCGCAGGAGAGGACCTTCCAGCTGATCACGCAGATGGCCGGACGCGCGGGCCGCGCGGCGGACAACGGGGAAGTGATCGTACAGACGTACAAACCGGAGCATCCATGCATCGTCGCGGCTTCCGCGCAGGATTACCGCGCGTTTTTCACCGAGGAGTACGACCGCAGGCGCACGGGACTGTACCCGCCTTTCACGCTGTTTGCCAGGCTGCTAATCGAGAGTGCGAGCGCAGAAACGGCAAAGCGGACATGCGAAACGTTATTTGAGGAAGCCAACTTATTTTTGGAGACACATCCCGCACAGAAGAAGCGCGTGCTGTCCATCCGCGCGGACGAAGCGCCAATCAAGATGATACGCGGCAAATACCGTTACCATGTGCTGTTGAAATTGTTCGAGCATGCGGATTCGAAACCGGTGCTGGATACGCTCAGCGATCTTGCGCTTAGGAGCGACGAGCAATGCCAGGTCTATTATGAACTGAACCCGTCGACATTATTGTAGGAGTTTTCAAGCATGGCACTACGGAAGATCATCACGATCGGCAACGAGAAGCTTCGCAAAGTCTCAAAGCCGGTGACAAAATTCAACGCGCGCCTGGAAACGCTGCTTGACGATATGGTGGATACCATGCGCGAGAACAACGGCGCCGGGCTCGCCGCGCCGCAGGTCGGCGTTCTCAAACGCTGCTGCGTCGTGGAGGTGGAGGACAAGCTGTACCGGCTCGTCAATCCCGAAATCATAGCAAGCGAGGGGGAACAGGCTGGTTCGGAAGGCTGTTTAAGCGTTCCCGAACGCCTCGGCTTTGTAAAACGGCCGATGATGGTTACGGTAAAGGCGCTAGACGCCAAAGGTGAGGAGATCGTCGTCACCGGCGAAGGGCTTTGCGCCCGCGCGTTCTGCCACGAGATAGACCACCTCAACGGCGTTCTTTATGTGGACATTATGGACCACGAGATATTCGCTGAAGATTTGGATGCGGAAGACGGCGGGGAGCAGGAGCAGTTATGAGAATCGTATTCATGGGCACGCCGGAGTTCGCATTGCCGTCCCTGCGCGCGCTGATCGCATCCGAACATGATGTGATCGGCGTGTTCACGCAGCCGGACCGCCCGAAGGGACGGGGCAAGAAGCTGCGGATAAGCCCCGTGAAAGAAATCGCGCTGCAGGCGGGCATTCCCATATTCCAGCCACATAAGATTCGCGCGGACGGCCTTGATGATCTGCAAAACCTCGCGCCGGACCTGTGCGTTACTGCGGCTTTCGGGCAGATACTGAGTCAAATGATACTGGACGTGCCGAAAATCGGTACTGTGAACGTCCACGCGTCGTTGTTGCCGCGCCACCGCGGCAGCTCGCCCGTCAACTGGGCGATATTGCAGGACGATCAAATGACGGGCGTTACGACCATGATGACCGACGCGGGCATCGATACCGGCAATATGCTGTTGAAACGGGAGGTGCCGATCACCGATGAGGACACGGCGGGCAGCCTGCTCAAAACACTGTCGCAGATCGGCGCTGAACTGCTGATGGAGACGATAGACAGACTGGATGTGGGAGACTGTCCGAGAGAAAAACAAAACGAAGCGGATATGACATACGACCCGATGCTGAAAAAGGAAATGGGGAAACTGGATTTCACGCAACCAGCGCGTTCGTTGTTCTGCGTTGTGCGCGCGATGGACCCGTGGCCCTGCGCATACGTGGAGACAGCAAACGGGATCCTGAAGGTATGGCGGACAATACCGGTGAAGACGAGTACAAACGCTGCGCCTGGCACTGTGCTTGCAGCCGATTCCAAGCAGGGCCTGATCGTCGCCGCCGGAGACGGCGTGCTGGAGCTCACGGAGATACAGGCGCCCAACGCCAAACGCATGTCCGCGAAGGCGTTTCTGCTCGGCAGGAAGATTGAAGCCGGAAAGCCTCTGAACGAGGCCGTGCTATGAACCGTCAATACCCACCGAACGCGCGCCTGGTCGCACTGGATGTGCTTCGGGATATCCATGAAAACAGCGCGTACGCGTCTTTGGCGCTGCAAAACCGGCTGCGCGCCGCACGTCTGGCGCCGATTGACAAGCGGCTTGCGACCAGTATCGTTTATACGACGCTGGAGCGGCAGGAGCAAATTGATTTCGCGCTGGACAGCCTGATGGAACACCCGACGAACGACCTTGTCCTGCGGGATATACTCCGTTTAAGCGCGTGTCAGATATTGTTCCACCAGCGAATACCGGACAGCGCGGCCGTAAACGAAGGCGTCAAACTGGCGAAAATCGTCGGGCAAAGCGGCGTTTCGGGCTTCCTCAACGGCGTGCTGCGCAACCTCGTTCGCGGCAGGGAATCGATAGCCTGGCCGTTGCGGGACAAGGATCTCAGGCAATATCTGCACGTTATGGGGAATATGCCGGTATGGCTGATCGATAAGCTGATCGCCGTATACGGAGAAAAGGCTGCAGAAAGCATTATCACGTATGACAAACCGAAATACGGCATGGTCGTCCGTCCGAATTTCCTGAAACTATCGGACGAGGATTTTGAAGCGTTGCTCAATCAAAAGCAATGGGATTGGCGGCGCGGCGTCGTAAGGCACGCGTACCTTATCAGCGGCACGGCAGACGTCGCTTCGGATACAGATTTCAGGAAAGGCATGTTTTCCATCCAGGGGCAATCAAGCATGCTGGCGGCGGAAGCCGTGCAGGCGCAGCCCGGCATGCGCGTACTGGACGCCTGCGCCGCGCCCGGCGGAAAGGCCGCCTACATGGCGGAAACCATGCAGGATACGGGACGCGTTTACGCGTGGGACGTGCACGGGCACCGTACCGCGCTGCTGGAGGCGATGAAAAAACGCCTGCAGCTGGAAAACCTTCGCATATCTGTTCGTGACGCGGCGAAGCTGAAGCCCGATATGGAAGGCTCGATGGACGCGGTAATGCTGGACGCGCCGTGCACGGGGCTCGGCGTGCTTTCGGAAAAACCCGATCTCAAGTACCGTTTGCAGGAAAGCGACATACCGTCGCTTATAAAAACGCAGGAAACGCTGCTGGATACGGTATCGCGCTATGTAAAGCCGGGCGGAACGCTGGTCTACTCCACCTGTTCCATACTGCCGGAGGAAAACGAAGAACAAATACAATCATTCCTGAAATCACACCCGACCTTTTCCGTACAGCCGCTTCCGAAGACCTATCCCGAGGATTTCCGCATGAAGCAGGGCAGATTCGGCCTGCAGCTGTTCCGCCACCGGGACAACGTGGAAGGTTTCTTTATCTGCAGGATGCAAAGGCAGAGGGCGTAACATGGCGGAGAAACGTATGCTGCTTAATGATACGCCCGAAGCGCTGCGGGAATACCTGCAAACCCTGTCGCAACCCGCGTACCGCGCCAGGCAGATTTTTGGATGGCTGCACCGCGGCGTGTCGTTTTCCGAAATGACCAATCTGCCTAAAACGCTACGTGAACAGCTTATCAAAACAGCGGTCGATTTTCCGCTGACGATCGAAGAAAGCTATCAATCGAAGCGGGATGATACCGTCAAATTCCTGTTCCGGTGCATGGACGGCAACATCGTCGAAGGGGTGATGATGTGCTACCGATACGGGTATACGATGTGTATCTCCACGCAGATCGGATGCAGGATGGGCTGCAAATTCTGCGCAAGTACATTAGGCGGCTGCATGCGGGATCTGACGGAGGGGGAAATGCTCTGCCAGGTGATACTGGCGAACCGTCATGTTGCAGACCGCGGAAAGATCGGGCACGTCGTGCTGATGGGCAGCGGCGAACCGCTGGAAAATTACGACGAGGCCGTGCGTTTCCTGCGGCTCGTCAATCACCCGGACGGCCTGAACATCAGCATGCGCTCACTGTCGCTGAGCACCTGCGGATTGGTTCCGCAGATCGACAGATTAGCGGACGAGGGCATGGGCATCACGCTGAGTATCTCCCTGCACGCGCCAAGCGACGAGATACGTGCACAGATCATGCCGGTAGCCAAACGCTACCCGATAGGAGAACTGATGGACGCGGTACGCCGTTATGTGAAGAAAACCGGAAGGCGCGTACTGATTGAATACGCGCTGATCGACCGGCTGAATTCCAAACCGGAACATGCCGCGGCGCTTGCCGGGCTCCTCGGCGGCCTGCAATGCCATGTCAACCTGATCGCGCTCAATCCTGTGAAGGAGAGCGAGTTCAAACCGGCTTCCCAAGCCACGGTACTGGCGTTTGTGAAAACGCTGGAGCAGCGCAATATATCCGTGACTTTGCGGCGCGAAATGGGACGCGATATCAGCGGCGCGTGCGGTCAGTTGCGCAATCACTACTTGAAAGAGAATAACAAAACTGCTATCATTGAAAACACCATAAAACCTTGAGCGGAAAAGAGGTGCGCCGTGCAGGTCTATTCAAGAACGCATAGGGGAATGGTACGCCCAACCAACCAGGATACGCTGCTGATCAGGAAGAACCTGTACGGCGTTGCCGACGGCATGGGCGGGCATCTGGGCGGTGAGACCGCAAGCAAGCTGGCTGTGCAGGTCATCGAAACCATGCTGTCCAATAAATCCCCGTCGGAGACGATCCTGCGTATCGGCGTGGAAGCTGCCAACCGCCGCGTTTTTGAACGGCAGAAGTACGATTTCGCGCTGCGCGGCATGGGCACGACACTCACCCTGCTTTGGGAGAGCGATGATACCGTGCTTATCGCGCACGTCGGCGACAGCCGCGCGTATTTGCTGCGCGGCGGCAAACTCAGATGCGTGACGGACGACCACAGCGTGGTCGGCGAGTTGATACGAAACAACGCACTGACGCCCGAGGAAGCGAAGACGCATCCCTATCGCAGCGTGATCACGCGCGCGATCGGCACGAACCCGGTGGTCGAGGTCGACCTGATTCAGGAGAAGAAGAAGCCGGGGGACGTGTGGCTGGTTTGCTCGGACGGGTTGTTCAATCAGCTGGACGACGCGGAGATCGAAGACATCATTCTGAATTCAAAGGAAGAAGGCGCGATAGAGAGACTGCTGGAACTCACGCTGGAGCGCGGCGCGAAGGACAATGTAAGCATTCTGCTTGGTTATGTGACGGAGGTGCCCGAAGCATGATCAAGGGAATGGTGTTCGCGGAGCGCTACAAGCTGGTGGATTATCTGGGGCAGGGCGGAATGTCGCTTGTGTACCGCGCTATCGATATCCGCACCGGGCACAGCGTTGCGGTCAAGATTTTAAAATCGGAATACAACAACGACGTGGAATTCCTGGAGCGCTTTCAGCGCGAGGCCCACGCCGCGGGGCGTATGTCCCACCATAACATCGTCAACCTTCTGGACGTCGGTACAGAAGGCGATTTTCGCTATCTGGTGCTGGAATACATCAGCGGGAATACGCTCAAGGACATCATCAAGGAAAAAGGGGAGCTCAATCCCAATACGGCCATCCAGATCACGATCCGCATTCTAAGCGCGTTGCAGCACGCGCACGAAAACGGTATCATCCACCGGGATATCAAACCGCAGAACGTTCTGGTGAATACGAACGGGCATATTAAAGTGGCCGATTTCGGCATCGCCAGAATAACCAATACCAAAACCATCAGCAAGAAGGATATGGTCATCGGCTCTGTGCACTACTCATCGCCGGAGCAGGCGCGCGGCAGCATAGTGCAGGCGACCAGCGACATTTATTCCACCGGCATCGTGCTTTATGAAATGCTGACGGGGCGCGTGCCGTTTACAGGCGATAATCCCGTGACCATTGCGATGCAGCAGGTCAACGCCGTACCGCCTCCGATCCGCGAACTCAATCCGTCCGTCCCGCCTGCCATCGCGTCCGTCGTGATGAAAGCCATCGAAAAAGCGCCGCAACGGCGCTTCCAGAGCGCGCGGGAGATGGCGGACGCGTTGCTGAAAGCAAAGGAAGGCGTCGCGATCGAGTCCTCGCCGCCGCCCTCTTCAGGTAACGGGCACGGTAAACCGGAAAACGGCAGTGATTCGGACTTGAAATCTTACGCAGCATCGTCTTCGCCGAAGTTCGGCGCAAGAACGCAGCCGCAGGGTAAGCGTGGTATGCACAGAAGCAGGGCGTCGGTCGTTTCCACGATCCTGGTCGCCTGTATGCTGATCGCCGGGCTTATTATCGGAACAATCGTGATCTATAACTCCGTCGTTAACTCGGCGATAGCGCCGGACATCGTGGGGGTGACCGTGGAAGAAGCGAAAGCTTCTGTCAGCCGCGCGGATCTGCAATTGGAGATTACCCAAGTCAACCACGATACGATACCGGCTAATATCGTTATCGCGCAGACACCGGAAGCGGATACGGACATGCGCAAAGGCGACAGCATCGTCGCAACGGTCAGTATCGGTCCCGTAACGCTTCTGATGCCTAATCTTATAGACCTGATGCGTGAGGAAGCCGTCGCGAAACTCAAGGACAGGGGCGTAACCGTGTTGATTTCGAAAGCGCCGTCAACATTGCCTGTCGATACGGTCATCGCACAAAAACCGGAAAAAGGCCAGCCGTATGTCTCCGGACAGGAGATCGAACTGACGCTTTCGGGCGGCAGTGTCATCATACCGGAACTTACGGGAATAACGCTTGAGACCGCGCTGACGCTGATTAATCAGGATTCCCTGCTAATCGGCGAGATCACGCTTGAGAGAACCGAAGTCATTGAAAGCCATGGGATCATCCTGAAACAAGAGCCGGTGGCCGGTTCCATGGCGATCCTGAACACGAGCATTACGATGACGGTCGGCGTGCCCGCGGCGCTGTGTAACGGCGTCATTTATATTCCGATTCCGGACACGACCGAAAGCGCGGAGCTTCGGGTGACGCTCGTGATCGACGACGCGGAAGAGATGAAATATCAGGGGTTGACCAGGGTAGGCAACGCCTGCACGAACGTTGTATTATTAAATTCGACAAACGAAGGCGTGTATACGTGCTACGCATATTTGGACGGCGAAAAGTTCTTTGAGCAAGAGGTGGAACTCCGTTGACAGCCATGCAGGGCGTGATTGTCAAGGGAATCGGCGGGTTTTACTATGCGCTGGCAGGCGATAACCAGGTTTATACGCTCAGAGCCAGGGGCGTGTTCCGCAAACGGAAGATCACGCCGCTTGTCGGCGATACCATACGCTTTACACCCGGAAAGGGCGAGGGAGAAGGTTGGATCGACGAGATACTCCCGCGGCGGAACGTACTGGTTCGCCCGCCGGTGGCCAATCTTTCGTATTTGTTGATCGTCGTCGCGCCGAAACCGAAGCCGGATCTGCTGCTGGCCGATACCCTGCTGATCGAAGCGCGGAGGCAGAAGATCGCGCCGGCTTTAATCATCAACAAATTGGATTCGGACGCCGCTTTATGCCGGGACATCCGGGCGCAGTATGCCGGCACGGGCGACCCTGTGGTAGTCACCAGCGTGAAAAGCGGGGAAGGCCTTCAGTCTCTGGAAGAGTTACTCAAGCGCGGTATCTGCTGTTTCGCGGGGCAAAGCGCCGTAGGCAAAAGCTCTCTGGTGGCCGCCGTCACCGGAATCGATTTGGATGTCGGCGAAATGAGCCTGAAGATCGACAGGGGAAAGCATACGACGCGGCACGCGGAGCTGCTGACGCACGACGGATTTCAGGTGCTGGATACCGCGGGGTTCAGCTTGCTTTCGCAGACCGAGGCGGAAGACCCCGTGCTGCTGAAGGCCTACTACCCCGAGTTTGCGCCGTATGATTCGCAATGCCGGTTCCGGCCGTGCTATCATCATTCGGAGCCGGGGTGCGCCGTGCTTAAGGCCTGCGCGTGCGGGCTGATTGCAAAGGAACGCGTAATGCGGTATCATCAATTGCTGAAGAATGCCAAGGAAGCGTGGGAAGGACGATATGAGTAAGATAGCGGCGTCGATTTTGGCGGCAAACACGATGTATATGGGCGATGCTGTCCGCAAGATTCTTGACAGCGGCTGCGACGCGATCCATTTTGACGTTATGGACGGCGTGTTCGTGCCCAATATCTCGTTCGGACCGAATCTGCTGCGCGATATGCGGCAGGAATTCGACGCTTTTTTCGACGTGCATTTGATGCTTCACGATCCGCTGCAGTACATCGATGTCTTTGCGGCAAGCGGGGCGGACGCCATCACAGTGCACGTGGAAAGCGAAACGTTTTCGCAAGCGATGAAGAAGATCAGGACCAGGGGGCTGCGCGCCGGCGCATCACTCAAGCCGGAAACGCCGGCGTCCGCATTGCTAAACATCGAAGAAGCGCCGGACCAGGTGCTGGTCATGACGGTGGAACCGGGATTCGGCGGGCAGGAACTTATGCCCGAAATGATACAAAAGATCGCCGATATACGGAAACAGGGATACAAAGGCGTCATTGAGGCGGACGGCGGAATCAATACGGATAACGCCAAGCGGCTCGCCAATGCGGGCGTAGACGTTCTGGTACTGGGCACGACGTTCTTTGAAAGCACCGATCCGAAAGAACTCGTGCGATGGATACACGGTCTTGGCAAATAAAAAAACTCCCGGTCGATCGACCGGGAGTTTTCATTCGCATCCAATGTTATTTACTCATTTGTTTTTCCACCAGATGTTCCGCGCCGTACAGCTTGCGCAGTTTCGGCTTTTCGATCTTTCCGGTGGGGTTGCGCGGGACCTTGGCGAAGATAATCCTGCGCGGCCGCTTATACCGCGGCAGATCCAGGCAGAAGGCGTTGATATCCTCTTGAGAGACGCTGCCTTCCTGCTTCAGTTCAATGATGGCCGCGGCGATCTCGCCGAGCCTGTCGTCGGCCATGCCGATCACGGCGACGTCCTTGATCTTATCGTGCGCGCGCAGGAAATCCTCAATCTGCACGGGGTAGATGTTCTCGCCGCCGGAGATGATCACGTCCTTTTTGCGGTCCACCAGGTAAATGAAACCGTCATCGTCCGTCTTGGCCATATCGCCGGTGCGCAGCCATCCGTCCACCAGAATCTCGGCCGTCGCCTCCGGATTGCGATAATAACATTTCATCAGGCCGGGGCCTTTCACAGCGAGTTCTCCGACAGTGCCCGCGGGTACGTCCTTCATGTTCTCGTCCACAATGCGCGTTTCCCACAGGTATCCCGCGATGCCGATAGAGCCCACCTTATGCACGTTTTCAACGCCGAGGTGCACGCATCCGGGACCGGCCGATTCGCTCAGGCCGTAGTTCGTATCGTACTGCTGGTGCGGGAACACCTTCAGCCAGCGCGTGATCAGGCTGGGCGGCACGGGCTGCGCGCCGATATGCATCAGCCGCCATTGCGATAGCTTATAGTCGGAAAGCTTCAGCTCGCCTTTGTCGATGCTGTCCAGAATATCCTGAGCCCAGGGGACCAGCAGCCAAACGATGGTCGCCTTCTCATCGGATACGGCCTGCAACACCCACTCGGAACTGATGCCGCGCAGCAGCACGGCTTTCCCACCGACCATCAGACTGCCGAACCAGTGCATCTTCGCGCCCGTGTGATACAGCGGGGGAATGCAGAGGAAAACGTCATCCTTGGTCTGGCCGTGGTGCTTCTGCTCGGAAAGGCAGGCGGCCATCAGCCCCTCGTGGCTGTGAAGGATCGCCTTGGGGAAACCCGTTGTGCCGGACGAAAAATAGATGGCCGCGTCGTCGCGGTCCAGAACCTCCACGGCGGGCGCTGTGGAAGAGCAATAAGTAATGAAATGCTCGTAACTATCCGAAAACGCCGGGGTATCGTTGCCGACGAAGAAGAAATGCCTGATCGCTTCCAGTTCGTCAAGCACCTGCTCGATACGCCCCGTAAACTCAGGTCCGAAGATCAGAGCTGTCGCGTCGGACAGCGACAGGCAGTATTTGATCTCATCCGCCGTATACCGGAAATTCAACGGCACGGCAAGTGCGCCGGTTTTCAGGATGCCGAAATAGACCGGAAGCCATTCCAGGCAGTTCATCAAAAGGATCGCGACCTTGTCTCCGCGTTTGATTCCGCGCGACAGGAGCAGATTGGCAAAGCGGTTGGCCGTTTGGTCAAACTCGCGCCAGGTCATCTCCCTGCGGTATTTGCCGCCGGACGCGGATTCGATCAGGCTGAATTCCCGCCATGAAACGGAGTGGTCCGGCTGAAGCGCCGGGTTAATCTCTACAAGCGCTACAGAATCGGGGGTAATGCGTGCGTTTTTTTCCAGAAATTCGGTGATGATCATCCTGCCATCCTCCAGCTACTTCATATTCATCACTGCTTGTTTAAGGATTATAAAGCACGGGAATGAACATGTCAATGAATACCAAATTATCAAATAGAATTATTCTCATGATATTCTCATGAAACCGTAAAGCGCTACTCAAGCATCTCATAAAGAACTGTGCTATACTTACAGCGTCAAATGAAACACATGGAATTTGGGAGGATCAAAGATATGGAAGAGAAGAAGAACAACGGAGGTTTCTTCAGGGCGATGTACGCAACGAGGATTAAAATAAGGCGCGGTGATATGCCGATCCTGAACCTGTCGGTCCTGTTTTCAATCATCGCATTGATTACCGCGCCCTGGCTGGTGATCTCCGGGCTGCTGGTCGCGCTGATCATGGGCTACCGCGTGTCGATCGACAACAGCGGCAAGGGATTTGAAAGCAGCTTCGAGGAAGTTGTTGAAAACAGCAAAAAGAACGTACAGAAAGTCTTCAACAAAGACGAAGAATAAACCCGCCAATAAAAATACGGACACCCGAAGCGGAGTGTCCGTATTTTCTATACCGCATCACCATACCGCGTTTGCGGCTACGGCTACGGCTTCCTGGTGCGCCTGATCGACCACACAGGTTTCGTGCGTTTTTGAGTTCTTGAAATGGATGCAGAAATGCCCGTCGAAATCGTTGTCGATCGTAGAGGTCCCGTGCGGCATGCAATTCATGGAAGCGGCATATACCTTTCCGTTATACAAAATCAATATCGGCCTGCGCGACCAGCTCCAAATGCCGCCGCAGATTGATTTGACAACCTCGGTGTCTTCGGAGGAAGCGGGTTCGGCGTCCAGGTGATAGACGCCGCTCCAGCGTACGGCGGAAAATTTCCTGCCTGTCCGCACGTCCTTGATGATAAACTCCGCGTTCCTTGGAATCACCGAATTGACTTTATCCTTGAACCAATCCAGGACTTGCGTTTCATATTTCGAATTTGCGGACGACGATGATGCGCTGACGTCCGTACCGCTGAAAAGCACGCGGACGGTGGACGCGCCGGCGATGCCGTCGGCGTTCATGCCGCGGTTGGTTTGAAAGCGTGTAACGGCGTCTTTGGTGGCTTCCCCGTAGTCGCCGTCGATTTCGGCGGTATAGTAACCGAGCAGACATAAGGCCTGCTGCAGTTTGACGACGTCGGATCCGCTGTCGCCCTCTCTGCTGGCGCCGGGAACGGAACCGATCTCGGAGAAGCTCGAAACGACATTTTTCGTGCTGACGGCTTTATTGGACGAAGAAGAATCCGTATCTTCCTGTTCGCCGGAATCGCGGCCCGATACCGTAATATCCACCGATTTCGCGCAGCTTCCGAAAAGGGAGCGGATGGTATACAGCCCGGCAATGCCGTCAGCCTCAAGGCCTTTGTCCTGCTGGTAGAGCGCGACGGCGGTAGTGGTCCCGTTGCCGTAGATGCCGTCTGATCGCAGCGTGTAATACCCGAGGATTTTCAGCGCATCCTGAAGTTTTTTGACGTCCGGGCCCTCGTCGCCTATATACAGCGCGCCCGGCGGGCTGCCCAATGCGTCTATTTTATCCTGGCTTGCGATCTGAGAGTTAACGGACACAGATACGAACTTCTTCATGATATACCCCGTAAAAATGCCGTAACGCACGCGATACCAGCCGCCGTCCAGGCTGAGCACCGAGACCTCCTCTCCTTCAGGGAGCGTTTGCAGCGTTTGCGAATCCTGAGACGCCGATTTTCGCAAAACGACTTTCGCGTTGACCACGCCGGTTTCGTCCGCAAGAGCGCCCGACAGCGGAAACAGATAGAGCAGAAGGATAAGAAGCGTAGCCGCGGCAAGCAGCCTGCACAGAGAATGATGCATCATCAGGGGAGACCTCCTGTAGTGTTGTGTTACGGTATCAACCACAATATATTACGAATACATGAATAAGTCAAGACGACAGGTAAGGATGTCACAGGTATTTCGTAACAATTGTAAGAAAATACAATAAGTACAATAAAAGACCAATGTACATATACTGTAAACTATTGACAAATCCGTACAATTGTTTACACTAATATAGGAATGATATCGTAACATCAGTGCCGCGCCGGGCCAACTGATGTTCTGAGTTCTCCGAAACGATTATTTTTTTCTGTCACAACAATGACGTTGCTGTATTTCCATATCAGGACTACGGCTGTTCCTGTTGGGCCTGGAGCGATCAAATCGGACCTTGAAAGCGATACGCGGATTTTGAAAATGCTATCGGAGGGCTTGTTTTGTATGAAGAAACTTGATGGAACCATCACGCTTTCCATTCTGGATGAAGATAATAACCAACGCGTGATATTTCGTATCATTCCCCTTTGCACAAAAGACGGTATGATATTTAAAAACAGAACGGCGTCATATCCTGATTTCGGCAGCCTTCGCATTATCCCGGACAAGCGGGAGCAATCCAGCTTTAAGGAGCGCATGCGCGAAATCGGGAACCTGTGCTGCGTACAGCTGATCAGCGACGGGAAAGAACTTACGAAAATCCGTCAGAACAGAAACTACGATCCCAACCAGGGCGAATGCAATCAATACGCAATCTATTCCGACGTCATCTGCGGATTTAAAGAAGAGGCGGTCTTCGAGGTCTTTCAGGAGGATCAGGAATATTCACATGCGCTGACGCAGGCCGTGCTTATCCAGCGCGGAAAGGTATTGCTGGGGCCGGTTAAAAAGGACGAAAAAGCGAATGCGGACACGCTGAAACCGTTTGGAAACGAAGAGTATCTGATGCACACGGTTGAGGATATGGAAGGGAAAGAGCGTACGTATTACTGGAATCCCGACGCGATCGTTACCTGGCGGCAGCGCAAAAAGGTATTGAAAAGTACCGGAACGCAAACAATGGAAACCGAAAATAAACCTGACGGAAAACAATCGGAGCCGGAACCAGGCGTAAAAATCCCGATCGGTACGAAGCTGGAAATACTCAACGAGGATATGACGAACGAGGAACAGATCACGGAATTGAACCTGCCGGTATCCGACAGTGCGAATCGTCTGGAACAAAACGCACCCCCCAAAACGTCTCAAGAACCGAAAGAAGCGCCGGAGTTTCACGGAACGCCAATCGCGGAAGCACCGAAAGGCAGCCGCAATACGCAGCAAAAAAGCGTCGCGGTGCACAGCGTGGTGGAAAAGCAAATCACGGAAAAGCATTCCAACGGCGCAAGCGACAAAGCGGATCGCAGGCCGGTGGAAAATCCGATCGAGAACCTGCGCACGTCATTGCAGGACGTTTGGAGTATCCCGGCGCTGCATCAGGAGTTCATTCGTTTGCTTGGTGAGAACAAGGAAATGGCCAAGGCGATCTACGAATCGCAGTTCGTGGAAGGGCAGACGAAGTCCGCGTATTCCGCAGTGAAAGCGGAGCTCGACGAGATCGAGGGCGAGCGGATCTCGCTGTTGGTGGAACTGGACAAGGTCAAGGAGAATTATCAACAGATCAAGGAAAAAATGTATTCGGAATTAACCAAGCAGAAGCAAGGCGAGATCGAGAAACTGGAGAAGCGTCTCGAGGAGTTAAACGAGGAAAGAACCGCGGTGGAAGAGACGCTTGCGGAGATCGGCGAGAAGATCCAAAGCGGCACTATGGAATTGCTGGGCGCAAAACAGAGCATGGGCATCAGGTCCAACGGCTCCGACCTTACCATATCTCCGGTGATCGGTATACATGCCGATACAAAAAACATCGTTGAAACAGTGCGTTCCACAATGAACGATATGGGCTTTATGTGCAAGCAGGATTGCGTTACGGAGTTTATGGTTTTCCTGTCGCTCCACGACGACTTATGCGTGCTCGCAGAAACGCTGCCGGAGGCCGAGTTGTATATCAGGAACGTACTGCGCGCTCTCGGGCTCCTCAATGTCGCCGCATGGCCCAGCGTGTTCGGAACCCTGCACATCGTCAGCCTGCTTCCGGAAAACGATCAGCGCACCCCGACGGTGGAAGTGATCAAAAACAACCGCACGCCGATCAAAGCATACGGGCACAAAACGATACGGTTGCTTGATAAAAGCAATATGCAGGCTGCCGGTATACTTCCGGTTATCCGCGTACCGCAGCTCAATAAGGACCGCGGCCAGGAAAACCTGAACGAAACCGGAAAGCCAATATCCCTGCAGACGATCCACGCGTTTTCAGACGATGCGGAATTGCTCTACAAGGACGGCGAGGAATGGTTTAGCAAGCTGGAGAAAAAGCTGTCCGCGCAAAACTTGGATATCGAAGACGAAGTATACCAGGCGATGCGCATGTTCGCCAGGGTCGCCACGCCGCAGTTGATCGGCGGGTTCATGGAAGCGGTGGATGCCGCGGTGCTTGCATGGATCGTTCCCCAAATGATTGTGAAGAAATATCCGAAAGATAACCTGGAAGAATTGATCGGCGATCTGCCGAAATGCATGAAAGTCATGTGTGAAGAAAACTATTGATTTCTAATACGCGGCGGCCATCGCCTGTGTAAGCAGGCTCATTGCGCCCGCGACATCCGCACTACTCGGGGATTCTCCGCCGATGACCATCTGAAGATTATGGATCGCATTTGAAATGTTAGTATACTCGGCGCTGGCTTCGTCAAGCCCGTAGAGCATCTGCTGCGCGCTGCCTATCAGCGTCTGCGCGTCAGGTATCAATGTGTTTTGCACCAGAGGATCCACGCCGCTGACGGCGGCGTTTTGATGATAGGTGCAGATGCCGAGGCTGTCCGCGATGCCGAGGTATTCCGATAGCACAGGCGCATACAACGTACTGTGGATGAAACGGTACAGCGGATGCCCTTCCGGGATGACGACGATGCCTTTGGTTACCACTTGAGGGCAGAACGGCGTTGCGATCAGGTTGGTCAGCGCGCATACGTCCGCAAGTACGTGCATCTGGCATTGCATGGTCGGCACGGTCGGCGTGTACCAGTAATCCGTCACCACGCCGTAGCCCATCACGTCGTTGCGGCAGGCGTTGGTGGCAAGCTGCCCGCTGACCGCGCAGGTGGTGACCTTCGTCAAACCGTAGTCTTCGGGCGTGCCGATGAGGATGTCTTTATTGGCAAGGTTTTTTGCCTGATGGATTTGTGTCATGTATTCTTTCCAAAGCGGCGCAGCGCTGTTGCCGCCAGTCACCTTGGAGGACAGCGGCTCGTAATTATCGTGACCGATCCAAAGCGACGATACATACCAGCCGGTCATCCCGCAGAAGAACACGCCGCGCTGGTCGCTGTTGGTGCCGGTCTTGCCTGCGACGGTCTGCCCAGATATCTTCGCCTTTGTTCCCGTGCCGCCGGATACGACGTCCTTCATCATATCGATTACAAGCCAGGCGGTCGACTGCCTGTAAACCTGATGGCGTTCCTGCTCCTGGTGTCCGTCCCAAATCACGTTGCCTTCGCTGTCGGATATGCCGAGTACGGAAATGGGCTCCTGGTATACCCCGCCGTTGCCAAGCACGCCGAAAGCGACGGCCATCTGCACCGGCGTGATGCCGCTGGAACCCAGCGCAAGGCCGAACGGCGTAGCGCTGATATTATCCAGATCCACGCCGGATTTCACCAAAAAATCAACGGAGCGCTCCACGCCGACCAGCGTCATCAGCGTTTGGGCGGCGGCAACGTTGTAGCTGTATTTCAATGCGTTACGCAACGTGACCGGGCCTGTGTACGAACTGCCACCGTAATTGCGCGGCCAGGTTTCATCCTGGTTTTCATCCAGCCAGCCGCTGACGGGCAGCGGCACATTGTATACGACGCTGGCGGGGGAGGCCCCAAGCTCGATAGCGGGCGCGTATACGGAGATCGGTTTAATGGCGGAGCCGACGGGCATCGTCATATCGGTGGCGCGGTTGAGGGTCTTGCGCTGCGTCGGCTTGGTTCTCCCGCCGACGATCGCCTTGAGTTCCCCGGTGCGGTAATCAAGCACCACGGCCGAGGCCTGCGGCTGGATGATCTCGGTATAGGTACCGTTTCGGTTTTTCGCACGGTATATCTTATCGCCCGGATCGCGCAGCGCCGGGTAATCCGTCCAGCTTTCCAGTGTGTCCTCAACGATCCGCTGAATCTGCGAATCGAGCGCGAGCGTCACGTGATAACCGCCAGTTCGAAGCTCGCTTTCCATTTTGCTGCGGTTCTCGCTGGTGTCCGCCAGTCCGTTCAATTCCAGGAAACAATCAACGACTTCCCTGATGGCATACTCCACGTAATGCGCATAGTCGTACATGCCCTCGCCTTCCACTGCGCTTTGCGAAAGCACGTGTGCGGTTCCCGCATTCAGGGCGTCCTGATATTCCTGGAAGCTGATAAACTCGTTTTCATACATGAGTTTCAGCACGTAGTCCGTCCTGTCGTTGGTCAGGGCGGGATAATCCGTCGTATCGGATTGGCGCAGGTAGTAATTGCGGCGCGGGTTATAATAATAAGGGTTGTTGGTCATCCCGGCGAGCATGGCGCACTCGCGAAGCGTGAGTTCCGACAGATCTTTTCCGAAGTACCCCTCGGCGGCAACGGATACGCCGTAATAGTTTTCGCCGAGATAAATGGTGTTGAGGTAGGCTTCTAGTATCTCAGCCTTTGTGTACAGGGTCTCAAGCTGCATGGCCAGATAAGCTTCCTGAATCTTGCGCTTGTAGCTGAGCTCGCTGGAAAGCATCGTGTTTTTAATCAGCTGCTGCGTGATCGTGGACGCGCCCTGATTTTGGTTGGAAATGAAGTTCTTGATCAGCGAACCCAGTATGCGCTTGAAATCGACGCCGTTATGCGTAAAGAAGCGCACGTCCTCGATCGCGATAAACGCATATTGCAGGTCCTCGGGTATCTGGTAGATGTTCACCATCACACGGTTTTCGGTGCCCTTGTAATCGGTGATCAGAACACCGTTAGAATCATAGATGAAACTTGTCTTATCTTGGTCGCTGAGAAGCGCGAGATCAAGCGTCGGAGCCGTGCCGACATATGCCTTGCCGATGCCGATCAACGCGCCGCCGACGGCCAGGATCGCCAAAAAGACCAGTACAAGCGCGATACGGACCGCGTTGACCAGCACAGAAAAGATGAAATTCGGTTTAGTGCGCCGAGGCTTAAAAACGGTAAACTTTTTTGTTGCTGGTTCGTCGTCGGTAATGGAATGCGATTCGTAACCGGCATACCTGCCATCATAGGAAACTGGATATTCATTCTCCGTACCATAGCGCGGCGACAAATCGTTAGGCGGTTTGTGCAAAGGTATCCCTCCGATGAAACGAAACTGGCATTCGGGGATATTATAGCATACGCGGCGTTTGTTTCATAGCTTGACAGGTTTTGAATGCGTATTGTAACAATTGCTTAAAATGCATTTACATAGCGTTAAGAGCTCAACGTATACGGCGATTCGCTTGACACAAAATCCCATATGAACTACAATATGCATAAGTCTAGACAGATAGTTACTACGTAGCGGCCGGATGTTTATGAGGGCAGGCTGCAGTGCAGAAACGGGTCCCGTCGGACATGCCGCTTACACTATGATCAATGTCGGCTTCATCCGCCGAAGGGAGGCAGGACGTTTCGCTGAACGTCCGCAATTGACATGAAACATAAATTGATCGTCTTGGCGCTTCTATTCATAGCAATGCTGGCATTCTTTACGCTTGCATCGGCTGCCACCGATCCTATTGTATGCACGATCGCGGTGGAGCCTTCCACGCTTTCGGAACCAGGTGACGTCACCATCACCATCACCGTATCCAACGCAGGGGATACGGACATGACCTACCCCTTATTCTTGTATGATCCAACCAGCCAGATTGTAACAGATTTTGGCGATGATGGTTCAGTTATACTCAAAGCCGGCGAGGTGAAAACCTGGATCGGTACATGGGCTGTGAACCAGCGTACGCTGGAAAACGGCCAAATCGTGTTTTATGTGAAATACACAATCGTTGACGACAACGGAAGTATTAAAAATCCAAGCCAACCCATACGCGGCGAGATCGAGCAGGCAAGCTATGAAGCAAAAATAAACGTGACACGCACGATTATCCCGGAAACGGCGCGCAAGGATCAAACCATAAATGTCATCTACGATATTTCAAACGAGGGTACCGTTTCCATCAAGAACCTTGCGCTGGAAGAGAGCGCGGATATTCTATCGGGGAAGCTGTCGATAACCGAGGAACTCAAGGCGGGGGAGATGGCGCAGGTCAAGCTGCCCGTTGTGATGGGCACAGAGGACCTGACAAGCAAAGGCAAAGTTTACTATACCGTCGCCGACGGTACGCAGGAGCAGACCTTCGAGCTTGACGAACAGGTGATCACCTACGGCGAGCCTGCGGTCATCGCAACCCTGACGGCCGATTCCAAGGGCGTATTGATGAACGAGACCATCAAGCTGACGCTGACCCTTGAGAATACCGGGAACGTGGATTATACGGACGTCCGCGTTACGGACGAAACCCTGGGCGACGTATTCACCAACCAAACGCTGCCCGCCGGCGAAACGCTGACGCTTGTAAAGGAGATCACGCTGACGCAGTCCACCGATTTTCAGTTTGAGATACTTGCGATCGACAACACGGGCACGGATGTCGTATTTGAAAGCGGCGTACTGTCGCTGCTTGCCGTGGACCCGGACCAGGCGCTGAACCTGGAGTTGACGCTCTCCTCCAGTAAATCGGAGGTGTATTCCACGAAGGAAGTCGTGCGTTTCGAAGCGACGATATTCAACAACAGCACCGTCGACGCTGCGAATGTGAACGTCTATCAGGCCAATACGCTGATCTATACCTTTGAAACGATCCCGGCAGGCGAAACGCGTGAGCTGTCCCGTGACGTTACGCTGAACATGGCTGGCCAATACCAGTTCCGCGCCGAAGCGCTGGACATGCTGGAAAACGAGCTGACGTTCAAAAGCAATATCCTGCAGATCGCGTTCCTGACGCCGACGCCCGTGCCCGTAACGCCGGACCCGAACGTCACTGCGACGCCGGAACCGACCTTTGTCAAGGCGACATATCCGCAGATCAACGATCCGGATATCGGTACGCTGCCCAAGCTGCTTCGCACGTTCTTCTACCCGCTGATGATCGCAGGGTTTGCCCTGTTGATCATTGCCGTGATCATACTGATGATTGCCACAAAAAAACGCTCGGACGTCAAAAGGGCTTCGGAGAACGCGCTGGACCATCTGGAACGGTCGACGCACCGTGATTACGTGGCGCCTTCGGAGGAAAAGGAAGAACAGGAAAGCGAAGAAGCGGATGAGCCCGAGACGGTTGTCGACAACCGCGAAGAAGAGCTTTCGGATGATGAGTTGCCGCATATGAAGTATGTACGCAACGCATATCAGATTGCCGATAAGGATACGGATGAGAACGCCCAGCCTGCCGGCGACGACGAACGTCAGGATTGGGATGCGATGGATGAGCAGCCAAGCGAATCCAAAAAAACGGCGCACAGGCGGAGAACCGGCAGGAATTCCCCTTATGCAAGACAGTCCGGCGAGATGAACCGGGAAAACGTACCGGCGCAGGATGACGGTAAAGAGGAGTAATCAGGCGTTTATCCGATGAGACCTCTTCCTGCTTCGTTACAACGCAAAACATATAATGTTTTGTGATACGTTTCATTCGGTTTGGAATTCGCATGCAAAGGGGTGATCCCGGTGTTCAACGGTTTTCCGGAGGAAACGGTCCGTTTCTTTTTGGGACTGCGGTTTCACAACGACGCTTCTTATTTTAACGATCATAGAGACGAATATGAGGCTTATGTTAAAAAGCCTTTTTTTGAATTCATCGCCGCGATGACGCCGGCATTGGAAGAAATCGCGGATGATTTTGAGCTGCGTCCCGCAAAATGCCTGGCGCGCATACGGCGCGACACGCGTTTTACAAAGGATAAAACGCCGTACCGCGACCATCTCTGGCTGATGTTCAAGCGCTCGGGAGAGCCGCGGGATGAAACCGTGATGTACTGGTTCGAACTCTCTCCCGACACGGTCAATTGGGGGCTTGGGTTCTGGGGCCAGAACCGCCCCGCGATGGATGCGATGCGGACGATGATTGAGCAGAAACCGTCCGAAATGCTTGACGCGCTGACGAAAGCGGGAATCCCCGATGAGATGTTCTCAATAGACGGCGGCGTATATCAGAAAAAGGAAATACCAGAGGGCGTGCCAGATGCACTGAAAGACTTTTATCCGCATAAGGAACTGTACCTGTGCAGGCGCGGGATATCCTTAAGCGACGCTTATTCCGGAAATATCGCGCGGCAGTGCGGGCAGGATTACCTGCGTCTCAAGCCTTTGTATACGCTGTTTCGCAATCTGGCGGATCTTGGGAGAGCGTCGCTGGACGCATGAGTGAAGGGGCAATAATACGATGTCGGGAACTCCTGTAAACTACCACAGTCTGAAAAGCGGATCTGACGTACGGGGCATGGCGATCGGCGGCCGTGCTGTCATCACGGCTTCGGTCGTCAAACGCATTGGCGCCGCTTTTGCGGAATATCTGGCAGAGACCAGAAAGCTGCCGATCGGGAAGGTTTCCATTGCCGTAGGACGGGATTCAAGGATATCCGGTCCGCCTCTGCTCGAGGCGGCATGCGAAGGAATCACAGCCGTCGGCGCCAAAGCGTATGACTGCGGCATGTGCACGACGCCAGCGATGTATATGGCGATTTTGGAACCTGGGTTTGCGCTCGTCGGCTCGATCATGATCACGGCGAGCCATCATCCGTGGGACATCAACGGGTTGAAGTTTTTTACGGAAAGGGGCGGCATCGGCTATGCCGACCTGGACCGCATACTGGCAATCGCGAAAGAGATCGATACAGATAAGCCTTCGTTAAGCCGGCAAATAGATGTATACCCGTTTATTCCACTTTATCAGGCACGCTTAAGCTCGCTGATATCAAGCGGTTTGGAAGCGGATAATAAGACGCCCCTCAAGGGTTTCCACGTTGTCGTGGACGCCGGCAATGGCGCAGGCGGATTTTATGCCGACATGCTGGCCTCGCTTGGTGCTTACGTGGAAGGAAGCCAGTTTCTAGAGCCGGACGGGCATTTCCCGAACCATCCGCCGAACCCGGAAAACAAGGAAGCCATGGCATCCGTATCCGACGCAGTAGTGAAAGCCGGCGCGGATCTCGGCGTGATTTTCGATGCGGATTGCGACCGCGCCGCCATCGTGGATTCGACCGGTAGAGAGATCAACCGCAACCGTCTGATCGCGCTTATCAGTGCGCTCCTTCTGCAGAAGTATCCGGGTGCGACAATCGTGACCGATTCCGTCACGTCTTCGGGACTCACGTCGTTCATTCGGGAGAGGGGCGGCGTGCATTACCGGTATAAACGCGGTTATCGAAACGTAATCGACGAGGCGGTCCGCCTGAACGAAACGGGTATCGATTGCCCGCTTGCCATCGAAACGAGCGGTCACGCGGCGCTGCGGGACAATATGTTTCTGGACGACGGGATGTATCTGGTCACCTACCTCATCATCCGTGCGATGCTGTTGAAACGGGAAGGGAAAACGCTGTCGTCGCTGATCGAAGATTTGAAGGAGCCGTTGGAAAGCGCGGAATACCGGCTGAAGATCCTCGCGAATGATTTCCGTAAAGCAGGAGAATCGGTCATACAGGCAGTAATGAAAGAAACGACGAAGCGGGTCGATTGCCGCATCGCGCCGGACAACCCGGAAGGCATCCGCGTCAGCTTCGATCTTCAGGGAGAGCGGGACAACGGATGGTTCCTGCTGCGCCTGTCCGTGCATGATCCCGTCATGCCGCTGAACGTGGAGAGCGATATACAAGGCGGCAGCCTTGAGATGATCCGCATCCTCCGCGTAATACTCGGCAAGCTTCCGGATATCGATAGTTCCGTACTTGAGAATGCCTTTGAAATCCGAGGTGTATGAATATGCATCGCAAGCTTTCGGACAACGCCAAAGACATCCTGTCAAAACGCTCCATACGTCCCGAGCGCGTACTCGCGCTTGGCTTTTTCTGCCTGATCGTGATCGGAACCGTCCTTTTATCGCTGCCAATCTCTTCTGTGACCAGGCAATCCATCGGCCTGCATAAAGCGGTATTTACCGCAACGTCGTCGGTATGCGTTACGGGTCTGATCGTGCTGGATACCGGAACGGCGTTTACTTTCTTCGGCAGAATGGTGATACTGATCCTCATCCAGATCGGCGGCCTGGGACTGATGATTTTCGCGACACTGGTGATGATCGCGCTTGGGCGGCGCATATCGCTACGCAACCGCGTGCTGATTCGCGAATCGATGAACACGACCGGGCTTTCCGGCCTGATCCGCCTGATCAAATGGTTTTCGGTGATGGCGTTCTTCTTTGAACTGACCGGCGCGATCATACTGAGTTTTCGCTTTATTCCCTTATATGGCTTGGTTAAGGGAATCGAAAACAGCGTATTTCATTCGGTCAGCGCGTTTTGCAACGCAGGGTTTGATCTGTTCGGCGGTTTCAGGAGCATTACGCAATTTTCAAGCGATCCGCTGGTCGTACTCACCATGGCGACGCTTACCATCCTCGGCGGCCTCGGGTTCTTCGTGCTGTTGGAGATCTACCAGAACCGTATGCATTTCAGCAAATTCTCCCTGCATTCCAAACTGGTTCTGATCATCACCGCTACGCTGCTGCTGCTCGGCCTGATCCTGACGGTTTCCTTCGAATGGGACAATCCCGATACACTCGGCGGGATGACCTTCCTAGATAAGCTGATGAACGGTTTCTTCCAGTCCGTTACGATGCGTACGGCGGGCTTCTCCACCATTAACCAGGCGACGCTGACGGACAGCTCGAAGCTGATCGGGATACTCTTCATGTTCATCGGCGCGTCGCCGGCATCTACCGGCGGCGGCGTGAAAACGACGACCATCGGCGTGCTGATTCTGATGGTGTTCTCAATCGTGCGCGCGCACGATTCCGTCGTGATATTCGGCAAACAGATTCCTATCAACGTTTTCAAGCGCGCGCTGACCGTGGTGCTGATCAGCGTATTTATCGTGATCGTATGCGCCTGCGCATTGTCCCTTGCGGAACGCGATTCGGAGTTGACGATGATCGACCTGCTGTTTGAATCGACATCCGCGTTCGGTACGGTGGGCCTGTCTTCGGCCAATACGCCGTCGCTGAGCCAGTTTTCCCAGATGTTCCTGATACCCGTGATGTTCTTCGGGCGTGTCGGCCCGCTTACGCTTGCGTTCGCGCTGGCGAACAGGCTGGAGCACAACGCGAAAAACCGTCTGCATTATCCCGATGAAAAACCGATGATCGGTTAAGGAGGAAACCCGTGATGAAAGGCAAAACAAAGCAGTTTATGGTGCTTGGGATGGGTTTGTTCGGCTCAAGCCTGGCCAAAGCGCTGCATGAGCTTGGGCACGAGGTGCTGGCCGTCGATTCGGACGCGGATCTTGTGGAAGCGATCGCGCCATATGTGACACAGGCTGTGCAGATAGACGCGACGGACGAAGCCGCGCTGCAGGAACTCGGCGTGCGCAATTTCGACGCCGTGATCGTATCCATCGGGAAAAAGCTGCGCGACAGCATTCTGGTCTGCGTGATTATCAAGGAACTCGGCGTTCCGTACCTGATCGCGAAGGCGACGGACGAGATACACGCCAAGGTACTGCGCAAGATCGGCGTGGACAGGGTGGTTTTCCCCGAGCGCGATATGGGCGTTCGTGTCGCCAAATCCCTCAGCACACCCAATGTGCTGGAAATGATGGAATTCTCCGGCGACTATCAGCTGATCGAAATCATCCTGCCGGCAAAATGGGCGGGCCATTCGATCATCGAGGTGGACGTCCGCCGCAAATACGGCATCAGCATCCTGGCCATCCAGCGTAACGGGCAGTTTATCGTTTCGCCTTTGCCGGAAGCCGTGTTCGAGACCGGCGATATCCTGCTCGTGCTTGGCCAGAAGGACGATATCAATAACCTCAGCGGTTGAAGCGATGAAACAGAAGGGCGACGATTATTTCAACTGCGACGCATGCAAGCCGTTCTTCCATCGGGGAAGGGAGACCGGCGTCGTTTTGTTGCACGGCTTTACGGGCAGCGTGGCGCATCTGCGGCCGCTTGGAGACGAACTGTGTAAACGCGGTTATACGGTGATGGGCGTAAACCTCCCCGGACACGCGACCTCTGAGAAAGACATGGCGCGATACGGCAGCAGGGAATGGCTGCAGGCCGCGTTTGACGCCGCAGGGCATATGCGTCTGCATTGCAAGACGGTCGCCGTCTGCGGGCTTTCCATGGGCGCGCTGCTTTCGCTGATCATCGCACAGCGGCACAAGGCGGACGCGTGCGTATCCATATCCGCGCCGTTGCCGGCTTCCAACCGTCTTTTGCCGCTGACGGGTTTTTTCGGGCATATACTTCCCCGCGTTGCCTGGAAAGAAGACGAGAACAGGGAAAAGGAACTGGATCAGCGTTACGATAAGGGTTACGACGGTTTCCCCATGCGCAAAGGCGGCGACCTGTACCGCTTGATCAGGCAGGCGGAAGCGGGCCTTTCGCAAATCACCTGCCCGACGCTTGTGATCCAAAGCCTGGCCGACAAGACGGTATCCGGGGAAAGCGCGGACATGATTTTGAGCGGGATCAGCAGCGCGCGCAAAGAGAAACTGATTCTGCATGATGTGCCGCACGTATGCACGATATCAAAAGAACTGCCTCAGATCACCGAGGCAGTTGACGCTTTATTAAAATCGCTGTAATTCTTATCCCCTGATGAATTTTCCGATTTGTTTTTCCTTTGCGTCCGGGTTGATCTTCCGTATCTGCGCCCGTAGCGCTTCTTCCGCCGTTTCTTCCGAAAGAGAAGCGGCTTTTTCAAATACCGCTTCATCAAAGAAATGTTCCGTCAGGCTGAACACAGTCGAGAACCAGCCGTAAGCGACGCCCTGTTTGGATACCTTCTGCTGTCTTGCGCACATCGTGATAAACAGCCCCATCTGCAGGTCGACCAACGCGCGGTCGAAACGGGATTTCATTTCCTTCTTGTTCATACCGGCGGCAGATTTCAATATATGCAGCGGTGTTGGCCCGTTCTCGCTGAGTATGGTATAGATCTTCCTGGCTTCATTGCTGATTTGTCCGTTGTAGTACACGTCGTGAAAACTCCGGTTACCGCGGCGAAGCGCAAAGAAATACGGATACCAATCCGCCGTGATATATCCGCTTTTTCGGAAGAATACCTTTGCATATGCGATATCGTTGCGTTCTTCCAGCACGCGCATGCGCCATTGCCACGGATCCGTTTCGGGGTCGCCGGTATGCCAGCGCACGGGCGTCTCATAGGGCGGTTTTTGCTCCCATCCCCAGGTGATGACGGAATAGATACCGTCCGGGTTGCCGCCGCCCATGGAAAAGCCGGCTTGCTTGAGTTCGTTTACGAAGTCATCGTAGCATTTGATCATGGAATGCAGTCCTTTCTATTTCTTTGAAACGGAACATGTCCGCAGTGCGCGCGTCGCGTTCAGGATAGCGATTATGCTGACGCCCACGTCCGCAAACACGGCCATCCATAGTTCGGTTATGCCTGCGCCCGCAAGTACAAGTACGACAGCCTTCACAGCCAGCGCGAACGCGATGTTCTGCCGCGCGATGGAAAGCGTACGCTTCGCCAGACGGATGGCAAGCGGCAGTTTACGCGGATCATCGTCCATCAATACGATATCGGCGGCTTCAACGGCTGCGTCGCTGCCGAGCGCGCCCATCGCAACGCCGACGTCGGCGCGCGCAAGCACGGGCGCGTCATTGATGCCGTCGCCGACGAACAGCAGGCTTCCGCGCGTATTCTCCGCCAGCAATCTCTCAACTCGTTCTACCTTATCCTCCGGCAGCAGCTTGGCGTATACGTCCCGTATGCCGACCGCTTTGCCGGTTTCTTCGGCGATGTCCTGCCGATCGCCGGTCAGCAGGACGGTTTTTCGCACGCCTTCCGCACGCAAGCCCTGTACGGCCTCCGCGGAAGTCTTTTTGATCTCATCGGAGATCTCGATGTGGCCGAGATACCGCCCGTCCTCGGCGATATGCACGACGACGCCCAGATGCGGGCAATATGGCAATGCAACGCCGTGTTGTTCCATCAGCGCCGCGTTGCCGATGAGGTATCGGTGTCCATGATTCTGGGCGGAAAGGCCGTAACCCTGCAAATCGGTGACGTCCGACAGCGTTTCAGTATCCACAGGCAGTAGATTATGCCTGCGGATTGACTGCGCGATGGGATGCGTGGAATAGTGTTCAAGCGTAGCAGCAAGCCGCAGCAATGCCTGTGCGGGAAGTGACTGGGGGTGGATGCTCGTCACGCGGAAAATCCCCTCCGTCAGCGTGCCGGTCTTATCAAAGACGACGGTATCAGCACGAGACAGCAGTTCCAGATAGTTGCTGCCTTTGACCAGGATACCGTTTCTGGACGCGCCGCCGATACCGCCGAAAAAGGTCAGCGGCACGGAAATGACGAGCGCGCACGGACAGGCAACCACCAGAAAGCTGAGCGCGCGGTCCAGCCATACGCTGAAATCCTGTGCAAAGAGAAGCGGGGGGACGGCGGCAAGCAGAACGGCGGCGGTGCAGACGATCGGGGTATATATGCGCGCGAACCGCGTGATGAAAGTCTCCGACCGCGCCTTGTTTTGCGAAGCGTGCTCAACGAGGTCCAATATCCTGGTTATGGTGGAATCCCGATATGCCTTGGTCACGGATACGCGCAGAAGACCGGAGATGTTGACGCATCCGGAAACGACCTCGCCTCCGGGAACGATCTCCCGCGGAAGGCTTTCCCCGGTCAGCGCCGACGTGTCCAGCGCCGAGCTGCCGCCAACGACGATCCCGTCCAGCGGGATACGCTCGCCGGGCTTGACGACGATCACGTCGCCGACATTGACAATGGAGGGCGGCATGGTTTGTACCGTACCGTCCCGTTCCACGTTCGCGGTATCCGGGCGGATGTCCATGAGCGCGGATATCGAACGCCTGCTTTTATCCAAAGCGCGGTCCTGGAAGTATTCGCCCGTCTGATACAGCAGCATCACGGCGACAGCTTCGGGATACTCTCCGATTGCCAGCGCGCCGATCGTCGCAAGGGACATCAGAAAATTCTCGTCGAATACGTTTCCACGCCTGATGTGCCGGGCGGCTTTCCAAAGGATATCCCAGCCGATCAACGCATATGCGATGAAGAAGAGCGGAACGGTGACCGCATCAACCGGAAGAAAAACGGCTAACCAAAACAGCGTTCCCGCGACCGCTATTCTCCAGAGTATATGCTTGAAGTGATATTTCATGCTGTTTGATTATGAAAGGACCGCACCCGGGATGGAATGATCTACAGCCAGGCGCACGCGTTCGAGGATGTTGCCAAACTGCGCCTTCTCTGTTTCCAAAGTTAGTTCCTTCATCAGGAAGTTGATCTTTGCGCTCTTCACGCCGGTGATCGTGTTGAGTTTCTTTTCCAGCGCGTTGGCGCAAACGGCGCAGTCCAGTTCGCTGATGGAATATGTTCTCTTCATTATGATCTCCTATTCGTTCACATGGTCCATGCCCTGGTTGATAATCGTGCGTACATGATCGTCGGCCAGGGAGTAGAAAACAGCTTTGCCGTCGCGCCTGGCTTTGATAAGCTTTTGACGTTTCAGCACCGCAAGCTGGTGGGAGATCGCGCTTTGCGACATACCCAGTAGGTTTGCGATATCGCATACGCACATCTCATCAATAAACAGGCAGAACAGGATGCGGATCCTTGTGGAATCGCCGAACGTTTTAAACAATTCGCTGAGTTCAAACAGCGCGTCTTCACTAGGCATTGTACGTTCGACATTCGCGGCTACGTTTTGACGAATATGCAGCAAATCGCAGCATTGTGCGGATAAACCCGGCATCGTATCGCCTCCAATAATGAGCATATGAACAGATATGCATATATTATATACTCCAGATACTATACTGTCAAACAACGAAATAAAACGCCGCATTTGCATACGACGGTTTTGTATTGATGTTATGACGAACTAGAGCGTGATGACGATCTCGTTTTCATCCTCAAGTTCCGTGATCGCCAGCAATCCGGCGGGGTGATGTTTGCCGTTGAGCGTCAACGTCCGTACGCCGCTTTCATGATGGTCGGGGTTGTTCACCGTTACGTGCAGCGTTTTGCCGCGGAAGGTTTTCTCCATCGTAAATCCATCCCATTCCGCCGGGATGGACGGAGAAATCAAAATCCCGTTCGGAGTAGGACGCAGCCCCAAAATGCCTTCCACGCAGCCGACCATGACCGTGGAAGCGGTGCCGGTCAGCCAGTGCACGTGAGCACGGCCGAAGTATGGCGATTCGACGCTTTCGATAAACTGCCCGTGCGCGTAGGGCTCGATGACGCGGACGTTCGCGTTTTCGTTGAAACTGGCGGGGGATGATTCGCAGAAGTATTCAAACGCGCGGTTTCCGTGCCCGAGCAGCGCCTCGGCCAAAATCGCCCAGCCCTGAATCTGGCAGAATATCGCGCCGTTCTCCTTGGCACCGGGGTTAAAAAGTATCATGCGCGCGTCGTCGAAAGCTTCAAAGCGGTAAGGAGGCGCCATCACGCGGATGCCATACTTCGTGTTCAGTTTGTCGTACGCCGTCTGCATCACCGTTTCCGCGCGTTCTCCAGCGGCGCAGCCGGAGATCACAGACCAGCTCTGTGGATTAAGCCACATCGCGGCTTCGTTATGCCTTCCGGAGCCGATGACCTTACCGTTTTCCGAGATTCCCCGGATAAAGCGGTCGTCCTCCATGCAGACATTTTCGATAATGCCCTTCAGTTTCCGGCTCTCGTTATCCAGATACTTAGCGTACTCGTTGTCATCGATCGAAAGCTTGAGCAGCAGCTGCATGGCGTAGAATAACTGGAACGCGACGAATACGCTCTCGCCTTTTTCGCCCAGGTGCAGGCAATCGTTCCAGTCCGCGTGCAGCCCGGCGGGCATGCCGTGGCTGCCGAGGTGGGTCATGTTGAAGTTGATCGCGCGCTTCAGGTGGTCCAGCACCGTGCCTTCGTCCTGATCGGCATAGGGGACGACTTCGTCCAGAAATCCGCTGTCGCCCGTTTCTGAAACATATTTGTAGACCGTCGGGAACAGCCACAGCGCGTCGTCCGCGCGGTAATGCGGATGCCCCGTTTCTTTCGCATAACTTTCCTGGTCGGGCGTGTCCTCCTGCCCGGGGGTATGCGTATACCGCACCAGCGGAAGACCCGCGCCGTGATGCACCTGCCCGGACAGCATGAATTTCAACCTGTCTTTGGCCATCGCGGGATCCAGGTGGATGATACCCTGGATATCCTGCACGGTATCGCGGTACCCAAAGCCGTTGCGCTGGCCGCAGTAATACAGCGATGCGGCGCGGCTCCACACCACGGTGATGAAGCACTGGAAAGCGTTCCAAGTGTTGACCATCGCATTGAATTCGGCGCTGGGCGTTTGGATTTTCAGATTGTCAAGCTTCTGATACCAGTACGTTTTCAAAGCGCCGAGTTCGGCCTCGACCGTCTTCTGCGGCGCGTTTTCATACCTTGTGATGATCTTCTGCGCGGCTTCAAGTTTCTTATTGCCGAGGAGGAAAACAAAGGTCTTTTCTTCGCCTGTGCGCAGCGTGAATTTCGTCTGCAGCGCTCCGCAGGGATTGCCGTTGTAGCACTGGCTGCCGTCGCATTCGCCATGTGATACAGCCTGGGGCGCGCTGAAGCGGTTCCTGCCAAGGAAGGCTTCGCGCATGCCCGTACAGCTGCTGACGGCGCTTCCGGCAAGGCCGAAGAAGCGCTTATCAGTCTGCGGACAGTATTCGTTGATATGCTGCAATATGCAGTTACCGATCTGCTCCGTGCGGCTGATGAATTGCGTGTATTGCAGGTTGACAAGGTCCTGCTCGTAGTTGCTTTCATTGGTGAACTCGCAGTACCCGAACGCAGACAACTTCCGTTCGCGCCCGGATTTATTCTGTACGGTCACGCTCCAGACCTCGTAAGCCGCGCCAAGCGGCACGTAATACTGCGCAACGGAACGGATGCCGGCATACTCGCTGTCAAACGCGGCGTAACCCATGCCGAAGCGGCAGAGCGTTTTATATTCGCCAAGCGGCTTCTGGACGGGTTTCCACGACGTACTCCAGAAATCGCCGGTTTGCTGATCCCGAAGGTAGATATAGCGGCCCGGCTCGTCGAACTGGTTGAAGGTATAGCGCAGGATGCGCCCCATCGCGCCGGACTTCACAAAGCTATACCCGCCCGAATTGACGGTGATGATCGCGCCGTATTCGGGCGAGCCCAGGTAATTCGTCCAGGGCGCGGGCGTGTTCGGGTTGGTAATCACGTATTCCCGATTGGTTTCGTCAAAATATCCGTACTGCATGGCATTTCCTCCGGCCAGATGAATAGAACATGAGGTTGAGTTTTGAAAAGCATAGCATAGGCTATGCTAAAACTCAACCTCATGGAGAGAGAAATTTAAAACGTTTTCGTATCAGTTGGCCGTTGCGCTCTTGATCTCAAGCCAAACGGTGTTGTACACCTCAATGAAATCCTGGATGTCGAGCAGCACTTCGCAATTCGCGACGATTTCTGCGGGCGGATTGAGGGTGGGGTTCCCGGTATAGTCTTCGCCCATCATGGCCACAGCCTCGGTATTGGGCGAGGAGTACCAGATCTCTTCACAATTCATCTGTGCGATATCCGGGCGGCAGAGGAAGTTGACGAACGCTTCGGCATTCTCCTTGTTTTTGGCCGCCTTGGTGATCACCATACCGTCGACCCAGATGTTTGAGCCTTCTTCGGGTACGACATAATGGAGGTCCCCGTTGAGTTCGATCGCGTACTGCGCGTCGCCGCTCCAGATCACGGCCATCGCGGCTTCCCCGGCGGCCATCTTGTCCTTGATCTCATCCACTTGATACGCTTTTACGATGCCGTCTTTCTTTTGCTTGATCAGCAGGTCCTTCGCGTCGTTGAGTTCCAGCGGATCGCGCGTATTCATGGAGTATCCGAGGTACTTCAGCGCCAGGCCGATACTGTCGCGCGGGGAATCGAGCATCAGGACGCTGTCCTGATATTGCGGGTCGAATATAGCGCCCCAACTTGTAACAGGCTCAGTAATCATCGTCGTGTTGTACAGGATGCCGACCGTTCCCCACATATACGGCACGCTATACAGGTTGCCGGGATCGTAACCAGGATTGAGCAGGTTCTCGTCGATATACTGCAGATTCGGAACGTTTTCAAAATTGATCTCGGCCAGCAAATCCTCGCTGATCATCCGTTCAATCGCGTAATCCGAAGGAAATACGACGTCGAAGGACTGCGGGGAATTGCGCACCTTGACCAGCATGTCTTCATTGGTCGTGAAATTCATCATGTTTACCTTGATGCCGGTTTCTTCCTCAAACATACCCAATACGTCTTCGTTGATATAGTCCTCCCAATTGAATATATTGACCACTTTTTCTTCAATCCTCGCCCTAACCACAAAGAAAACCACGGCGGCGGCGACGACGACCAGCGCGATCAGAATGATCCAGATTTTTTTCATCGGATGTTTCCTCCCAATTCTTTTATATAAACGCAGTCGCGTTTATTTCAGCGTTTCTCCGCGCGCGCCGCGCGGCGGTTGATCATCAGCAGCAGTATGAGAAGCGACAGGAACATCAGCGCGCTTAAAGCGTTGAGCGTCGGCTCTATGCCGATGCGCGCCTTGGAATAGATCAGCGTGGAGAGGTTTTGCACCATCGGGCTTGTGGTGAAATAACTGATGACGAAATCGTCCAGCGAGAGCGTGAACGCCAGCAGGCAGCCCGTGATGATGCCGGGAACGATTTCCGGCAGGATCACATGCACCAGTGCGTAGGACGGCGTAGCGCCTAGATCCAGCGCCGCTTCGTACGTGTGCTTGTTCATCTGCTTGAGTTTGGGCATGACGGACAGGATGACAAACGGCGTGTTGAAGGTGATGTGCGCAAGCAACATCGTGAAGTAGCCGCGCTCGATCCTGGCAAACGTGAACAGGATCATCAGCGAAATGCCCGTAACGATATCGGGCATCGTCAGCGGCAGGGTCGTCATCGTCATCATGAAGCCCTGCGGGCGCTTGCGCATCGCGTGGATGCCGATGGCGGCCAGCGTGCCGAGTACAGTTGCGGCAATCGCGGCGATCACCGCGACGGACAGCGTGACGTACAGGGCTTTAAGGATCGCCGCGTCCTGAAACAGGTCCGCGTACCAGTGCAGCGAGAAGCCTTCCCATTTCGCGCGGCTTTTCCCTGCGTTGAAACTGTAGAAGATCAGCACGACGATCGGGACATACAGGAAGAAGAGTATGAACGCGAGATACGTACGCTTGATGATACGGCTCATACGATTCCGCTCCCTTCCGATTCGGGGTCAACCCTGCGCAGGATGCCGAGGCTTAAAAGGATCAGCGCCATCATCACGAGGCTCAGCGCGCTGCCAAGGTTCCAGTTGCCCTGGAACAGAAAGCGGTTTTCGATCAGATCGCCGAACATCATCGTATTCCCTCCGCCGAGGATACGCGGGATGAAAAACGTGGTGACGGACGGCATGAACACCATCGTGATGCCGGATACCACGCCGGGCAGGCTGAGCGGCGCCGTGACCGTCCAAAACGTCCGGGTCGGGTTTGCGCCGAGATCCTGCGCGGCTTCCAGCAGCCGGTAATCCATCTTCGTCAATGCGGTATAGATCGGGAAAACCATAAACGGCAGGAAGTTGTACACCATCCCGAGCAGCACGGCCGTATTGTTGTACATGAGCTGTACTTTCGGCAGTCCGAGGAGATGGAAAACGGTATTGATCAGACCGCTGTCCTCCAGAATCGACATCCAGGCGATGGTGCGCAGAAGAAAATTCATCCACATGGGAATCACGAACAGCACTACGATGATTGCGCCGAACTTCATCTTTCTGTCCGCCATGAAATACGCTGCCGGATACCCGAAAAACAGGCAAATGGCAGTACATAAAAGCGCCATCCACAGCGAATATACGAGGATTCCGATGTTGACATAGCCCCGCGTGATGAGCACTTCGTATTCCGGGCCCATTTGCCTGTACAGCTGGTTGACGGAATAATTGCTGTCCCAGAAATTCTTGAAGTTATCCAACGTCAGCGCGCCGGTGGAATCCGTAAACGCATAGTAGGTGATCAGCAGCACGGGGACGACGGTGAACAACACCATCCAAAGCGTGTACGGCGACGCGAAGAAGGAACGCTTAAACCCGTGCGAGCGGCGGACGGAAATGAAAACAAGCGCGGCAAAGCCGAACAGGATCAGCGCGATGCCGCCGATCATCAAAACGGAAACGTTGTCGCCGGTCATGACACTTCGTCTCCTTCGATGATTTCATCAGGCATATCTTCCTCGTTTTCAGCGGGTATCGGATTCATGATGTGGATATTGAAGGGGATGATGCTAAGCCCCACCCGCGTGCCCGGTTCCTGCATGACGGTGGAATGGATTTTGAACTCCAGTTCACCGGCATTGATGATCATTTCGTAATGGACGCCTTTGAACAGCACGCTTTCCACCGTGCCGGTGATCTGGCCTGCGTCCATATCGACGATTTGAATGTCTTCCGGACGTATGACGATATCCACAGGCTGGTTATGCCCGAAACCCTTGTCCACGCAGGGGAAGTCGCAGCCGGCGAAGCGTACGAGCTGATCTTCCAGCATGATGCCCGGGTAAATATTGCTTTCGCCGATGAAATCCGCGACAAAGGAGTTCACAGGTTCGTCGTAAACGTCCTTGGGCGTGCCGATCTGCAGAATCCTTCCTCTGTTCATCACCACCACCGTATCGCTCATGGTGAGCGCTTCTTCCTGATCGTGCGTCACATACAAAAACGTAATGCCGAGCATTCTCTGCATGCGTTTGAGTTCCAGTTGCATATCCTTGCGCAGTTTAAGATCCAAAGCGCCCAGCGGCTCGTCCAGCAGCAGAACCTGCGGCTCGTTGATCAGCGCTCGCGCGATGGCGACACGCTGCTGCTGCCCGCCGGAAAGCTGATCGACTCTGCGCTTGCCGTAGCCGCGGAGATCCACAAGATCCAGCATTTTCTCCACGCGCTTTTTGATTTCGGCTGAGGGCACTTTCGCGATACGCTGGCCAAAGGCGATGTTGTCCTGCACGTTGAGATGGGGGAAGAGCGCGTATTTTTGGAATATCGTATTCACTTTCCGCTTATACGGAGGCAAATGGGTGATATCCTTTCCCTCAAACAGCACAACGCCCTCGGTGGGGTGTTCAAACCCGCCGATGATCCGAAGCGTCGTGGTTTTGCCGCAGCCGCTGGGGCCGAGCAAGGTGACGAACTCGTTTTCACGGATATACAGATTGATATCCTCAAGAACGAGTGTATTGTCATATTCTTTGGAAATGTTTTGCAGGTCGATCAATCGTTCCATATCAGCCATCTGTCGGTCTCCTTCATGCGCGTGCTAGAAGTTCGGGGGATTGCTTACCCATATGACCTTTGCCGTAGTCGTGCCTATATTGCGGAGTGAATGCGCGGAGGCGGGATGCAGGCAGAAACTGGATCGCTTTTTAACGATATATTCCTGCTTTCCGATGCAAAGCAATACGCAGC
Organism: Clostridiales bacterium; assembly: GCA_016930575.1. Lineage (GTDB taxonomy): Bacteria > Bacillota > Clostridia > Christensenellales > Aristaeellaceae > CAXXOK01. The sequence goes on from JAFGGL010000065.1 coordinate 59,773, forward strand.
CTGCGAGCACATACCCGAATTCCTCGCCCTCGTGCGGCGGGATTTTCATCGATTCTCCGCCGGCTTCCAGTTCCAGCAAGATCGGTTCCATGCTATTTTTCTGTGCGTCCGGGACTAACCATGTGATCTTGCCGCTTTTCTCCCCGTCGTCCTGTTTCTCAAACATGTCCGCAGGCGAGAATACGAGTTTTTCCTTGCTGTCGTCGGTGAAAAACGACTGCGGACTGGTGCCGAGGCTTTCCAGGATATCGATCAGCGTAGCGATGGAGGGCGAGGTCAGGTCGCGCTCAACCTGCGAAATGAATCCTTTGCTCAGTTCGCAGCGGTCCGCAAGCTCCGCTTGCGTAAGGTTTTTCTGCAACCGCAGCTCACGAAGTTTTTCACCGATGCGCACCGCAAACAACTCCTTTAGTTGGTTTAGTAAAACTAAACATCCAAACGTAGTATATTAAACCACAATACATTTTTTGATGTCAATCGTTTTTTGTATTTTCGCTGGATATTTTACGCGCTCTTGACAGAAACGAAACCCTGCCGTATGATGTACCTGCGCGAAAGCGCAAGGGGTGCTGAGAAATCGGCTGAGATCGGGCATGGCCCGGGACCCTTGAACCTGATCCGGGTAATGCCGGCGTAGGAATCAAGTGCATGAAATGATTTCCCGCGTTGCATACCCGCAATCGCGGGAATTTACTATGTTTGGAGGAAACAAAGATGAGTGTTACCCTTCGTAAAATCACGGAAACGGCCATCATGCTTGCCGTGGCAACGGTGCTCAGCATTCTGCAATTCACGGGCCCCTGGGCGCTGGGCGGAAGCATCACGGTATGCAGCATGCTGCCGATCATCCTGATCGCGCACCGCTATGGAACCAAATGGGGGCTGCTGACCGCGTTGACTTACAGCCTGTTGCAATTGCTGCTCGGGCTTCGCAACGTGCAATACGCGCCCAACGCCGTCACGGCAATCGGCATCATCATGCTGGACTACGTGCTGGCGTTCGGCGTGCTTGGATTCGCGGCCGTTTTCGATTCAGTTTTCAAATCCAGAAAAAAGTCGCTCATGATCGGGATCATCGTCACCATGTCGGGGCGTTTCCTCTGCCATTTCGTCAGCGGCATCATCATCTGGGAAGCACTATGGCCCAATTCCCTCGGATGGGCGACGTGGATCTGGTCGCTCGCCTACAACGGTTCGTATATGCTGCCCGAAATCCTGATTACGCTGGCCGTCGCATACGTGCTGTATAAACCATTGGAGGAGTACTTCCGCACTCCTCCAATTAAGAACGTATAGGGTTTGCCGGTTATTCGCTTTTCGTTTCCGCAACGTAATCCAGCAGGTCGGCCCACAGCGGATGGGATTGATCCAGCACCAGCGTGGCGTTTTCATGCAGGGCGGTTTCCAGCGCCTGCAACGAACGCCAGTAGCTGTAGAATCCGATATCCGTGCTGTACGCCTCGGCGTAGATGCGCATGGAATTGGCCTCCGCCTCAGCGCGCACGACGCCGGCTTCCGTTATCGCATCGGCTTGGATCTGACGCGCTTCCAGATCGACCGCAGATACGGCCTTACGGTATTCCTCGTCGCCTTCGCTGCGAAGCTGCTGCGCCACCTTGGCGCGGTCGGCCTGCATGCGCGCATAGGTCGATTCAAGGTTAGCCATCGGTAGTATCGTACGGTGCACCTGAATGTCCTTGATCTCGATACCGCGTGAGGCCATATCCTGATTGAGCATAAGCAGGCCCTTGTTCAGGGCAGCATTGAGCACGTCCTTATTGGATACGAAATCCTCCGCCAACAGACGGTTGATGGCCTGCACGATGACCGGGTGGATCAAGTTGTCCAGCTGGTTTTCCGCGGCGATCATGCTGCCGAGTTTCAGCGAGAACAGCGCGGGATCGGCTATATACCACTGCGCGTAGGTCTGGATGTAGTACTGTTTCTTCTCTGCCGTATTGACGATCTCCGAATCGCTGATATAGGTAAACAGGCGCGAGGAGTAGGTTTCCACCTTGTCGATGAACGGCACCTTGAACTGCAGGCCGCTGCTTTCGACGATCCTGACGTCTTCGCTGAACGAGATCTCATCTCGCAGCAGGTCAGCGTAACGGTCGTGAAAATCGTTGTGGCTGTTGATGATGATGCGTTTGATCACGCCGAAACGCGCAACAACGCTCTGTTCGGCTTCGCCGACGATGAAGGTGCTTTCGCTGATCAGGATGATCAGGGCGATCAAAAGAACGGCAACGAGGATGATCTTTTTTCTGGAGCGCTTGAAGAATGCGGAGAATTCAGCGCTTGCGTAATTGACGGGACGCTGCTTATCCATCAATGCCCACCTCCTTCAACGGCCGATACGCTTGAAACCGTATCGGTTCCGGTCTCGTCCAGGTCCAGGATCTTGATCACGTCGCTCGTGCTGTCCGCAACGATGATCCTGCTGCTGTTGGAAAGAATGTTTTCCAGCGTTTCGATCAACAGACGTTTGCGGGTAACGTCGGGTGCAAGCTGATACTCTGCCAAAACGGCGTTGAATACGGCGGTATCGGCATTGGCTTTCGCGATGAGCTCCGCTTTATAGGCTTCGGCCTGCTTAATGGTTTCGTACGCGGTGGAACGCGCGTCGGGGAGTATTTCATTTTCATAGCGCTCCGCCTCGTCCAGCCGCTTGGTTTTTTCGTTCTTGGCGTTGTTTACATCCTCGTACGCCGCTGAGACTTCTTTGGGCACCGAAATGTTCTGGATGCGGACGTCGTTGATTTTCACGCCCATATCGTAGGTGTCGATCAGCGCCTGGAAATCGGGAAGAACCTGCAGCTCGATCTCCTCCTTGTTGAGCAGCGCGTCGTCCAGCGGCCGGTTCTGCACGTTCCGGCGGATGACGGCTTCAAACGCGATCTGCAGCGTGCCTTCGGGATCGTCGATATCGAAATAGTACTGCTTCACGTCGCGTATGGTGTACTGGTAGATCGCTTCGATGGATACGATGGATTTGTCGTTGGTGAGCATCACGCTTTCGTCGGTTTCGTCGGAGTACTGCGCGGCTCTGCCTGCGGAGCCCGACTTCGTCGTACGGAATCCGTATTCGACGGTATGGATGGTCGTTACGCTCTCGCTAATGATCTGCTGGATAAAGGGAACATGCCAATAGAGCCCCGGCCCGTTCTGATCGGTGACGCGGCCGAAGGTGATCACAAGCGCCTGCTCGCCCTGTCCAACCCTGTAAAAACCGGTAGCGGCGATAATGAGCACGATGACGATGACGACGATCATTATCACCAGCCCCGGTTTGGGAGCTTTCCGCATAAAACTTCTCCTTTCATGATCGGTATAATAACAGCATACCATAGATTTGCGCAATCCGGTAGGCTTGCACTCCATAAACCGTCATTTGCCGTTTGAAACAGCCGGTTACGCGTCCTGCGCAACAAGCGGCAGGCGGACGAAGAACGTCGTACCGGCGTCCTCCTTGCTGCGTACAGTGATGACGCCGCCGTGCGCGACCACGATGATACGCGCGATGGACAGCCCGAGGCCGTGCCCGCCGTTTTGCGCCTTGCGCGCCTTGTCGCTGCGGTAGAAGCGGTCGAATATCCGGGCAAGCTCTTCCTTGCTGATCCCCTGTCCGGTGTCCTGTACGGCGATCACGCAGTTTTTCTCTTCTACAGACATAGAAATCGTGATCTTTCCGCCGGCCGGCGTGTACTTCATGGCGTTGTCGACCAGGATGCGCAGAAGCTGCTTGAGCATGCCCTTGTCGCCGTTGACGGTGCAGTGCTGGTCGGCATTCATCTCAAACTGATGCGAAGCGGACAAAAGCTGCGCATCACGGAATACGGTGAAGACGATCTCCGTCGGGTCGAAGTGCTCTATTTCGAGCAGCAGCGATTTTTTATCGTGCCGCGCCAGAAACAACAGGCGTTCCACGAGCTCCTTCATCGACGCCGTTTCCTGCGTGATGGCCGTGATGCCTTCGTCAAGCACCGAGGTGTCGGTCTTGCCCCAGCGCTCCAGCATGTTGGCGTATCCCTGGATCACGGCGATCGGCGTGCGCAGCTCGTGCGACGCGTCGCTGACGAACTGCTTCTGGCTGTTGTAGCTGCGCTCGATGCGGTCCAGCATCCTGTTGATGACAGCCGCCAAATCTTTAAATTCGTTTTTCGTGCCTGCCAGGTTGATGCGGTCCGACAGGTTGTTGGCGCTCATCTTCTCCGCGGCCATCGTCATATCCGCGATGGGGCGGAGCACATGCTTGTTCAGCCTGCGGCGGTGGCGCAGGAAATAAAGAATCCGGTACAGGTCGGTGATCGCCAGCGCAAGCAGCGAAAGCAGGTAGACGTGCACCCAGTCGCGCAGGATGAATACGACGACCAGTCCGCCGTGCTCCGTGCCGCGGTAAAGTGACAGCGCGGTCCAGCCGGAATGAAACAAACGGGTGGCGGTGAACGATACGCGGTCGAGAAATCCGCCGAAATCATCGCTGAAGGGAACTTCGGCGTAGAAGGCTTCCTGAATATATAGGTTTTGAAGCTGCTCGTTTGAAAAAACACTTTCGTTTGCCGGCGTCATGGCGTCTATCATGTCAAATGTGCGGTTGATAACGGGAGCCTGCGCGATTGCGTACACCACGGTAAAAATGAGCGCGATCATCAGCGCGGTGCGAAACAACTGGATGCTGGAGTGCACCGCGATACGCAGGGTGAGGGAAAAGCGGAAAGTGCTCAGCAATCTGCTTGACAGCAGGCCGGTATAACGAAAAAACCGCAGGATCAAATTCGGTTTTTTCTTTTTTTGTTTTGTTTGCCCTTTATTCGTAGCTTTCATACTTGAACATATAGCCGACGGACCGAATGGTGTGGATGATCTTGATGCCGTACTTATCGTCGATTTTCTGGCGCAGATAGCGCACATAGACGTCTACGATGTTCGTATCCCCGGCAAAGTCATAACCCCAGACGTTTAATAGAAGGTCGTCCCGGGTGACGGCCTTGCGGTCGTTCTGCCACAGGTAATGCAGCAGGTCGAATTCCTTCTTCGTCAGCGAGATGGGCTGATCGTCGTAGCTGACGGAGTAGCTTGCGGCGTTGAGCGTCAGTTTGCCTGTTTTCAATACGCTGGCGGCGGAACCCTGGTCCAGCCGGGTTTTCTTCAGGCAGACGCGGATGCGCGCCAGCAGTTCTTCGATGGCGAAGGGTTTGGTGATATAATCGTCCGCGCCCATGTCCAGCCCCATCACCTTATCGCTCACGTCGTCCTTGGCGGTGAGCATGATGATGGGGATATCGCTGTGCTGGCGCAGACGGCGGCAGACCTCGATGCCGGAAAGCTCCGGAAGCATCAGGTCCAAAATGAGCAAGTCCGGTTTCCAGCTGTCGCACAGGGCAAGCCCTGTGCGACCGTCGTACGCCGATTGCACTTCGTAGCCTTCGTGCGTAAGCTCCAGCTCGATAAAGCGCGCGATTTTGACTTCATCCTCGATGATCAGTATTTTGCTCATGGGACACCCTTCCATATTATCCGATGCTGGCTTCGTGATACCCGTCGTCATCCTCTTTGATGGTAAACTCGCCGTCTTCAGGAAGTTCCACGTCCACAGGCTTCATCCCGCTTGCGGGCTGTTCGGTGCGGGGTTCTTCTTCTTCGGGTTCGTCCTGTTCGTCCTCCTGATCATCCTTGCGCGATTCGCGGATCAGGCTGTCCACGGTATGCTTGATGTTTTCTCCGGCGTGCTTGAGAGTTTCCTCCAGCGAAACTTCATCAAACTCCTTGCTTCTGCTGTCGATACGGATGCGGTAGCCCATCACCAGTGCGAAGAGCAGACCGACGATCACGACCCAGGGGGAAAATAAAAGCGCGAAGATGATGAACAGGGAAGACAGGTTGACGATGACGATATCGTCTTTTTTGATCTTCAGGCGGAAATGGTAGAGGATCTGGAAGATGTTCTTGCGTTTGGTCTTGCCCTGTGTTTTCATCTTCTCTTCGTGTTCCTGTATCCGTCCGTTCTTTTCCAGATCGAGCAGCGCCTGTGTCAGGCTTCCATTGTGGTACTTGAGCAGCGATACGGCTTCGTTGTACGACAATCCGCTTTTACGGCGGATGATTTCGATGTCCTGCATGGTGTATTTTGCCATGTTCAACACTCCTTCTTAGGTATTCTGAACCGCTGTCATCGTACCACACAGGATATGCTTTTGCTTGAGAATAACCTAATGCTTTGATGAGAATTTCATGAGGATTGCATTGACGTTCTCAGCCCCTGTTTTTGCCCATTGTGCTGACGATTTTCGGCTTATAGGACTTTTCGGACGTTTGCGCCGCTGCAGCTTCCGCCGGTTTTGCCGGCTCGCTGTTGCTGAGGTACTGGGAATAATCGGGCGCGGGCGGCTGTTCGTGCTTTGCCTGGCTTTGGAGTTGTTCATCGTTTCGCATCAGCTTCTGCGCGTCGCTCTCGTCCGATACAAGCGCGGGTTCCACGCCGCCGGATATCGGCGCCGGCTTTTGATTGCTCATGGTGCCGACGATCTGCTGCTCTTCTTCCTCGTGTTCGGGAACGAGGTTGGCCAAAGGCGGCGCAAGCCCGCCGGGATAATACGCAGGTTTGGGAACATCGGAATCGGCTGGCTTCTTTTTTGGAGCGGTCTCGTCAGGTACATCGGCGGTGACGGCCTTCTGCCGTTTATGCGCCGATGAGCTGATCAGCCCGCCTGCTACCGTAAGAGAGATGCCGCAGAACAGAAGAAAATACCCCGAATGAAGGCAGAAGACAACGACCGCGTTGAGTGTGTTGGTCAGAGGATCGGCGCTGGTCTCCTGGAAAGAACTCAAGATCATTCTGAACTGCTCGTTTTCAATCAAAGGAAGAATGGCGCTGAGTACGCCGAGCAGCGCGAATATACATCCGAAAACACAAAAAATCGCGCCAAAAATCCGAAAGGTTTTCATCGCAAAAACAATCCCCCCGTGAAAAAGCGTTTTAGGATGAGTTCGACAAGGCGGATACGAGTTCCTTCTTAGCGCGCACGATGGTTTTCGGCCGCACAACAAGGAGATTGCAATGCACATGAAGAATATATGCCTACAAACAGGCATGGGAAGCAGAGGATGGTTTCATGGACAAATACCAGCTCACCTACCACGTGGACATGGTGCTTTGTATCGACGCATCCGGCAGTATGCGCCACGTGATCGACATCGTGAAGGAAAACGCACTGAATTTCTATAAAGACGTGACCTCCACGATGGAAAAGAAAAACAAGGTTATAAGCCAGCTACGTGTACGCGTAATCACCTTCCGCGACTATCTTGCCGACGGCGAGCGCGCCATGATGTCAAGCGATTTCTTTACGCTGCCCGAGGATGAAACCAAGCTGCACGAAAGCATACGCAGTATCTCTGCGACGGGCGGCGGCGATATCCCCGAGGACGGCCTGGAAGCGCTGGCATATGCCATCCGCAGCGAATGGACAAAGGAGGGCATCAAGAAACGCCATATCATCGTGATATGGTCGGATGCGCCTACCCATCCCATCGGACACGGAAAGGAAGCGCCCTGGTACCCGGAAGGCATGGCGAAGGATTTTGAGGAACTCAGCATGTGGTGGGAGGACGAACAGATGGGCGGCACAATGGACGAAAACGCCAAACGCCTGCTGATCTTTGCTCCGGATGCGCACGAATGGAGCAGGATCTCCTCGGAGTGGGCGCAGGTCATCCATGTGCAGACGGTCAGCGAAGGGCTGGGAGAGCTTGATTATCAGCAGGTGATCGACGCGATCTGCAATACGATATAGGTGCATGCGGAATGCGGATCGGAACGTATGAAACAGTATTGCCGTTTCAAACCGCCGCAAGCGGTAACGCACGTTGGTGTGTTGCCAAAAAGAATAATAAGAAGTATTTTCTCAAACAATTCTTAGCGCCTGTGCAGCCGGTGCAGACTACGGAAACGCCGACGAAGCAGGTGCTTTTGCGAAGGCGGAAATGCGCCGCGTTTGAAAACAGGAAGCTGCGACTGTACGACGAGCTCAGACAACTGCCAGCCGAGCTCATCGTTCACGTTGAAGATTTCTTCGTACACGACGGCCATTACTACGCGGCGTCGGAATATTTGGGCTCGTCGTATCAAACCTTTGAAACATATCGTACCGCGCAGTTGCAGGCGAAACTGATGCTTTTGTTGTCTTTTGCGCAATGCCTGCAGGCGGTGCACGGCCGCGGCGTCGTGCATGCCGATCTGAAACCGGAACACATCGTAGTCGAACATCAACGGGACACGCTCCGTGTCCGCCTGATCGACTTTGATTCGGGGTTTCTGGAAACATTGCCCCCCGACGTGAAAAGCGGCATGGACGCCGATCCCGTGTACCTGTCGCCGGAAACGTATCTACTGATCTCAGGGAAGAACGTCAAGCTGGACAGAAAGCTGGATACATTCGCGTTCGGCCTGCTTGCGTATCAATTGCTTGCGGGAGATCTTCCCGGCTTTGACAGAGCGAAATACAGCTATCCCTACGCAGCCGTCCTGGACGGCAGCAAGCTTGCCTTCTCAAAGAATCTGGACGATGGTTTACAAGCGTTGATTCGAAAAATGCTCAGAAATAAACCGGCGCTGCGGCCGGCGGACAACACGGTGTGCGCGATTTTAAGCGCTATGGTCGAATAGACGCTTCGCTATCTCCCTGATATATAAATCCAAAACATCAATATCGCTGACTTTGTAGAGCATCCGGCTGCCGACAACGTCCTCCACCTCGTTGACGACGGGGGTAGCGTTGTGATAAATCAAATCGATTCCCGCAAACGAGAGGGGAGCGCCGCGTTCGGCGAAGCGGTCGATGACCGCCTGCGCAAGTTCTTTTTCCGCTGCGGTCAGCGTGTGCAATTCCACGTTTCCGCCGCGCTTGTAATTGCTTACGATGCCGTTTTGCGCGGTGCGCATCACAGCCGCGACGATACGGCCAAACAGCACGTATACCCGCAGATCCTTCCCGGCTTCGCTTGCCGATTCCTGTATTATGGCAGGCTGCGGGTCGATCGCCGAAAGCGCGGCGTCAAGCTGCCGTTGATTTTCGACCAGCGCGACGCGATCCCCGCCGTGCCCGAATGCGGGCTTGACGACCAGCGGAAAGCTGATTGCAATCGGAATGTAAGAATTGCCCGGTTCCGGGAATTCCGTTTTCATCAACGGCAGCCCGTCAAGAAATCTATGCGTATTGTGTTTATCGTTGCAGATCTCGCTGACGCGCGAACGATTGAAAACGGGTATATGCAGCTTTTCGAATTTCTCACTCAGCAAATGGTCTCTTTGCCGTGAGATCACAAAATCCGGCAGCGTATGCGGCGGGAACGTCAGGTCTTCCGTGAGGGTGACATGGATATCGATTCCCAACGGTTTCGCCTTTTTTCGCATATGCTCCGCAAACATACGGTTTGCCTGAAAATCCGGCAGATCGTATAAAAGCCATCCTGTGTTCATTCAACTCACCCGACCAGCGTTGCGATATACTTGAATATTCTGTCCGCCATATTGATGCCCGTGCATTGCAGCGTGGTCTTAAAGTGAGCGTTCGAGTTCACCTCGCAGATCAGAGGACCGTTCTCGCCGAACAATACGTCCACGCCGGCAAACGCCAGCCCGAGCACTTCCACTGCCTTGAGCGCAAGCCGCGCTTCCTCTTCTGTCGGGGTATAAGGTTCCATGCTGCCGCCAAGCGTGATGTTGCTGCGAAAATCGCCGCTGTCGTTGTGACGCATGATGCTTGCGACCACTTCGCCGCCCACGACGTTGATGCGGATATCGCGGCCGTAGCTGTTCATGATCATAGATTGCAGTATCATCGGCGTGGATCGCAGAGCAATCACCTTTTCCCGCAGGCTTTCGATATCTTTGTATAAATACACCTGCTGTCCGAAGGAACCGAAGCATTCTTTCAGGACAAGCGGGAATCCAAGCTTCTTGACCGCATCATCCAAAAACCCCGTATGCGTATAGCCGACGTTGGGGAAGGTTTTGGGCACAATGATGGTCTCCGGCATCGCAACACCGGCCTGCCGAAGCGCAAGGTATGTCAGCGCTTTGTCGTCGCACTGCAATATCGCGTCCGCCGGATTGAACACGGGCAGGCCCAGCTGTTCCAGAAGGCGGGCCGTTTTGACGTCCTTGTCCCAAAACAGCACAAAATCCGGCAATTCGGCAAGGAATTCCGGATTATCGATACGAAGGGCGATGTCGGCATTGGTGACGACGGATAGTGTGACGCCGTTATCCATCGCGGCCTCAAGCAAGGCCTGATAGATCGCGTCAAATTTCGGCGTCTTCAGAAAAGCATTGACCGCCAGCAGACCGTTGAGCATGCGCAAAACTCCTTTATTGCAGCGCGTTCAATCTTTCTGCCAGATCGTGCAGTGATTTGATGACGTCAGACAGGCAATATCCGTCGGAACCCTGAATCAATAGATTAGAGTTGATTTCGAGCTGTATCGCGGGGATATCGGAACAGCTGGCCACGGTCGCGCATACGGTGTTGGGCTTCTCGGCCGCAAAAGGCTCGTCGACAGTGATATTCTTAATACCGTTTGGTAAAAAACAGTCGCGAATAACATCGATTAATTCGTTCTGGCCGGCGATATTTTTTCCGTATCCGGTCCCGACGCAGATATCCATCTCGCGTTCGGAATTGAGTTGATGCAGATCGATAAGGTAGCGGATGTCGTGCTTCTTGATAAAGCGGCACAGCGCCTCGCGGTAGTCGCTGACCGGGTCGTGATTGGCGTCGTCGCCCAAATGGCGGGTTTTATAGATGACGGGGTAATTGTAGTCTTCATTCAACAGTTTGCAGAGAATGCCGGTATGGCGTTCAGCCGCTTTGTTTGTGCCGTTGCGTGTCTGGAGTACGGCGTGCGGGGCCGAAAACATCACGATGCCGGTACCGTTCAGTATTTCAAAACTGGCTTTGTGATCCTCATCGGTAAAATATGCAAGCGCGCGGTCCAGTTGCTGCTCACAGGTCATGGGTGTCCCTCCTAGGCTTACTTCAATGGTGAAGGTAAATGCCAAGGAGTACTGTAGCACGAGTGAGAATGATTGTCAATTTACAGTTGTTGATGTATGATGAAAAGGCCGTGAAAAGGGCGGGAACGGAGGTCGGCAATGGAAATGCGCACGAATGCGAAGCAGCGGGACGCGAGGACCGCCTTGTTGTTTTCCGGGGAGCAGCTTGCCGCCTTAAAGAGCGCGCATGTGATGATTTTCGGCCTCGGCGGGGTCGGCGGTTACGCCGCAGAAGCCCTCGGCAGGATGGGAATCGGGAAGCTGATGATCGTTGATAAGGATCGTTTTGAATTGAGCAATATCAACCGCCAGATCTGCGCGCTGACGTCTACGGTCGGGAAACCCAAAGCGGAGGTCACAAGGCAGCGGCTTTTGGATATCAATCCCGACGCTGAAGTGATCGCCATAGAAAAATTCCATCTGCCGAAAACGCCCGTGCCGATCCCAGGCGACGTGGATATCGTGATCGACGCCGTCGATACCGTAGCCGCTAAACTTTACATTATCGAAACCTGTTTTCAGAGGAATATCCGGGTGATCTCCTGTATGGGGATGGGGAACAGGCTGGACCCGTCCCGGATCCAACTCGGCGATATCTATGATACGAGCAACTGCGCGCTGTCCCGCGTGATTCGAAAGGAACTGCGCAAGCGCGGTATTCCGTCCTTACGCTGCGTGTACTCCACAGAGGAAGCCGCACGGAGTGACGGAGACCTGCAGATTAAGAAAAAAAGCCGCCCCGCGCCAGGCTCGGTAGCGTATGTTCCCTCCATTGCGGGATTGCTGATGGCTTACGACGCGGTGCATATGCTGATCAACAAAACAGATTCGGGGGATCGTTGTTGAAACCAAAGATCGTTATAATCGGCGGCGGTGTGATCGGCTGCGCGGTCGCGCGCGAATTGAGCGCATTTTCAGCGGATATCCTGCTGCTGGAGCGCGCAGTGGACGTTGCGGAAGGCGCGAGCAAGGCCAACAGCGGGCTTGTGCACGCCGGATTTCACGCGGCGCCTGGTACGCAAAAGGCCATGTTCAACGTGCAGGGCGGCAGGATGTTTGAAGCGCTGTGCAAGCAGCTTGGCGTGCCGTATCGCCGTAACGGCGCTATGGTGCTCGCTTTCAATAAACAACAGCTTGATATCCTGCATGAATTGCTGGAGCAGGGGAAGGCAAACGGCGTCGACGGGCTGGAAATCATCGGCCGGGAACAAGTCCTTGCGTTTGAGGAGCATACCAATCCCACCGTGGAAGCCGCGCTGTTTGCCAAAAGCGCCGCGGTCACATCGCCGTACGAACTCACCTATGCGCTGGCAGACCACGCGAACGTCAACGGCGTCGGTTTTCAATTGAACACGGAAGTATATAGTATAGAGCAATGTGAAAAGTGCTTTCGTGTGGATACGAACAAGGGAAGCATGATCTCAGATATCGTCATCAACTGCGCCGGCACAGGCGCAGGCAGGCTGCATAACCAAATATCCGATCGTAAAGTGAATATCGTTTCCCGAAAGGGCGAGTACTATCTGCTCGATCACGACAACAGGCCGATGTTTTCGCACACCATGTTTCAAACGCCGACCGGGATGGGGAAGGGCGTCTTGATCACACCGACCGTTCACGACGGGTTGATACTCGGCCCGACCGCTTTGGATATTGACGACGATGCGGACGTTTCCACGACGGTGGACGCGCTGAAGACAATCCGGGAGATCACGAGTATCACCTGGCCGCAGGAGAGCCTGAAAACGGTCGTTACGACCTTTGCGGGCATCCGCGCGCACGAGACCGGCGGAGACTTTATCGTAGGCGCCGTAGACGGAGCAGAAGGCGCATACGAGGCGATCGGTATCGAAAGTCCGGGGCTTTCCTCCGCGCCGGCGATCGGCCTGTATATCGCGGATAGGATCGCGGAAGATTTCCATTTGCATCGTAAGCCAAAGCGCATCCCACCGCCTGCGCGGCCGAAATCTTTCGCGGATATGACGGTTAAGGAAAAGCGGCATGCGTACCGGCAGGATCCCGCTTACGGCAGCGTGGTATGCCGCTGCGAGCAGATCACTGAAGCGGAAGTGCGCGCGGCCATCCGCAGGCCGGTAGGCGCGACGACGGTGGACGGCGTCAAGCGGCGCACCAGGGCGGGAATGGGCCGTTGTCAAGGCGGGTTTTGCTCCCCGAGGGTGATGGAGATACTCAGCGAAGAGCTCGGTATTGTGCTGAATCAAGTCACGAAATCAGGCGGCAGCAGCAGGATGCTGTCAAACAGAATAGAAGACGCGTTTCTGGAAATGGATGGCAAACATGAATGAGATGTATGTGGATGTGCTGATCATCGGCGCGGGCCCCGCCGGCATGGCGGCGGGGATCGCGGCCAGGGAAGCCGGCCTCGAAAACGTGCTGATACTCGAACGTGAGAACGAAATCGGCGGCATCCTGAAGCAATGCATCCACAACGGCTTCGGCCTGCACCGTTTCAAGGAGGAGCTGACGGGACCGGAATACGCGCAGCGCGATATCGACCGCATGGAGGAACTCGGCGTCGCGGTGCAGTGCGACACGATGGTCATCGAAATCGACAGTGGAAAGCGTGTAACGGCCGTTTCCAGGACGCACGGCGTGCAGGTATTCCGCGCAGGCGCCGTCATTCTGGCCATGGGCTGCCGCGAGCGCCCCAGAGGCGCGCTGGCGATCCCGGGAACGCGTCCGGCGGGAATCTTCTCCGCGGGAACTGCGCAGAAACTGGTGAACATGCACGGTTTCATGCCCGGCAGGCGCGTTGTGATACTCGGCAGCGGCGATATCGGGCTGATCATGGCGCGGAGGATGACCCTGCAGGGCGCTGAAGTGCTTGCCTGCGCGGAAATCATGCCGTACTCGAGCGGATTGAACCGCAACATCGTGCAATGCCTGCAGGATTACGATATCCCTTTGCTTTTGAGCCATACTGTCGTCGATATCAGGGGAAGGGAACGGCTGGAAGGCGTGACCATAGCAAGGGTAGACGAAAAGCTCCAGCCGATTCCGAAAACCGAAACGGAATACGCCTGCGATACGCTGCTGCTGTCCGTCGGGTTGATTCCAGAAAACGAACTTTCAAAACAAATCGGTGTAGAGCTGTCCGCCGTCACACAGGGCGCGGTGGTTGACGATACACTGCAGACGAGCATAGACGGTGTATTCGCCTGCGGGAACGTGCTGCACGTGCACGATCTGGTCGATTTCGTCAGCGAGGAAAGCGCAAAGGCGGGGAGAGCCGCGGCCGACTACTTGTTGGGGAAAAGAAGAGCACCATCTGAAAGTATTCCTGTTGCGGACGGCAGCGGCGTACGCGGCGTCGTTCCCCAGCGGCTTTGCAAACCTGCGAATAACGCACAGGCGTCCGGCGTCCGTTTCATGTTCCGGCCGGACAGGGTATATCAAAATGTGAAAGTAGAAGTGCTGGATGGGAAGCATACGGTGAAATCAGTGAAAAGGCGCATCCTTGCGCCGGGAGAAATGGCGGAGATCCCGCTTTCCGCCGGAGACATACAATCGCTTTCGGGGAACACCGTCACAGTGCAGATTATGGAATAGGGGTAGACGATGAAACAGACGATCACCTGTATCAACTGCCCGATCGGCTGCCGCATGACGGTGGAAACAAACGGGGATGAAATTGTAAATATCGACGGCGCAAGCTGCAAGCGCGGCGCCGATTACGCAAAACAGGAGGCGGTTTCGCCCCGGCGCATGGTGACCGCCGTCGTGAACGTTCCAAGCTGCCAGACCCCCTTGAGCGTCAAGACCGAAAGCCCGATTCCCAAGGACAGGATATTCGACTGTATGAGAGCCATCGGAAACGCCGAACTCAAAACGCCGATCCGTATGGGCGAGGTCGTTTGTGAAAACGTATGCGGGACCGGGGTTAACGTCGTGTCGACGCGCGACCTCCCCTGAGCCTGCTTGCGGCGGCTACTGTTTCGTGCTATGATTCTGTTGCAAGGTTCACTATCTGTTTCGGAAGGGTGATCGTATGCCCGTCAGAGTGAGAGTGATCTCGGTAATTGTCATCGTCGTCGTGATTGTAATCGGGTTTACGTTTCTATTCTTTCAGAAAAAAAACACGATGAGACGGCTGGACGAACAGTATTTCGAATCGCTGTCCTACCATCAGTACCTGGAGAAAAAGGAAAGCACGCTGCGGGAAACGCTGGACGCCATGGGCACCGACGCGTTTATCGAGTATCTTGCGCGAACGCTGTACGGATATATGAAAGCGGACGAGCTCCGTTTTGTGATCACCAACACGGAAGAGCTCTACGGATATCAGGATTAGGGTGATGATTTGAGAGCGGCGATCATCGGCATCGGCTCCAATTCGCTTAGACTCCTGGTTGCCGATATAATAGGCGGAGCACAGACCGCAGTCCTGCGGGAACGCATAGGACTGCGTGTTTTTGCGTCGCTCAACGAGCGGCATGAAATCGACGAAACTATGATTCACAACGCATGCGAGGCTGTGGCGCTGATGAAAGAGACCGCAATCAGGCAGAGTGCGGATATCATACGGCTGTTTGCGACCAGCGCCGTACGCGACGCGGCAAACAAAACCGCCCTGGCGGACGCGCTGATGAGAAAAACCGGGATCACGCTTGATATCCTTACCGGAGAAACGGAAGCAAAGCTTTCATTCCTCGGTGCGACGGGAAACGGAAGCGCAGGCGTGATCGATATCGGCGGCGGTTCCACGGAGATCGTCATCGGCGATCACGGACAGATCGCATTCGCGTGCAGCCTTCAGGCAGGCGCGGTGCGCCTGTTTCGGGAGTTGCAGATCAAATCAGCTTCGGGTGTGCGGCGGGTCATGGATGCCGTTGAGGAATTATTAGCATCTCACATGGTGAAGATAAAACAACAAAAAGCGCCAAGCGAATGGCTTGGCGTCGGCGGTACGCTGACGGCAGCCGCAACGTACGTTCAGGATATCCCATGGAATTCACACGGCCGTATCCACGGATTCATTCTGGAACGTCCCGATATCCGGCGCGTAACGGAAACCCTTGCAGGTATGACGTTAAAAAGGCGCCTTTCACTTGAGACCATCCCGCCGGACAGGGCGGATATCATCGTGCACGGATTCGCGATTTTGCTTTCCTGTATGGAAACGTTGAAAATCAATGAAATTAAGGTATCCGAGCATACGAATCTAGACGGATACCTGATTACAGCGGGCGAATGAGAATCAGTGGCGTAAGCTCGTCGCCCTGTCCGCTGGGGTTGTCGCGCATTGCGTCCTGAATCTGTTCGTCCGTCAGCGGGAAGCTCTTCGACTTGCCAAGCTGGTCGCGCTGGAGATCGTTGGCGTCCATCAGCACGACGGGGATGCCCGTCTCATCCGCCAACTCGTCGCAGAGCTCGTTGGGATTGGGCGGATTGATGGTTGCCAGCTCGTGATAGCGTTTGAAACTCGAACGGAAATAAAAACCGTCGATTCCGCCGACGCCCTTCCCGCAGACTTTATAGAACACGCCCTTAACGCCGAACGGCCGCGTGACCGCGCTGAGCAACGCCGCAAGCAGCACGCGCGGAAGGCCGACCATATCAATCACAAGCTGCAGCTTGTAGGGCTCGTGCATACCAACGCCGGTGGAATTGATGCCCGCAAAACGCCACATCAGCTTCGCAAAAAAACCGGGTTTCACCTGATCGCGGGTGCGCACGTTCCCAGAGCACATGCACATCACCTTCGCACCGAAGGACAGCACGTCGCCGTCTTTAATCAGGGGGCGTACGTATTTCTCCACAAGCGCCGTCTTGCTTTCGCCGACCTCCACAAAGTGCGTCTGAATTGCATAGCGCCGGTATTTCTTCCCGTCTTTCCCTTCGATCACGCCGCGGTCGAAATACACGATCTCGTTCTGTTCCATCCGCTGCAACTTGAGATTTCTCCCTTTGTCCTCGGCCATCCTGTCTGCCCCCCTAAATATGGTCAAAGAAGGCGTCGCCTTCCTCGCCGCAAAGAATTCCGTGCTCGTTAAAGCGAAGAACTACCGGGTTCGCCTCGATATATTTCAGTATCGTGTCAAAGCGCACGCTCTCGGCAAAAGTCAGCAGCGTAAACGCTTCGCCGTGCTTCTTGGCGCGTCCCGTACGGCCGATACGGTGCAGGTAATACTCGTTTTCGTTGGGAAGGTCGTAGTTGATCACGGCTTCCACGTCGTCCACGTCGATGCCGCGTGCCGCGACGTCGGTGGCAAGCAATATCTGAAACTTGCCTTTACGAAACGCCTGCATCACCTTGTTGCGCGCGCCCTGCCGCATATCGCCATGCAGGCATTCCGCCCCGTACCCGGCCTTTTGCATGCGGTTGCAGAGGCGCTGCGTCATATCCTTGGTGTTCACAAAGACCATCACGCGGCTGAATTCGTCGCTATCAAGCAAATACAGCAGATGCTCGTATTTATTCTTGGGCTCGGATTCAATCACATACTGCGTAATCTTCGGGCGGTTTTCCTTAGTGGCGGGGATGATGACCTCAACGGGATCCTGCTGGTATTTCCACGCGATGGTCTGCACGTCCGGATTGGTGGTTGCGGAGTATAGCACCAGCTGGCGGTCGGCGGGTGTCGCTTCGATGATCTTCGTCACGTCTTTCACAAAGCCCATATCCAGCATTTCGTCGGCCTCGTCCAGCACCATGGTGTGAACGTTGTCCAGGCGGACGTTGCCGCGGTTCATGTGGTCCAGCAGCCGTCCGGGCGTTGCGATGATGATCTGCGGATTTTGCTTCAGCTGATTGATCTGCTTGACGATCGGCTGTCCGCCGTAGAGTACCGCGATCTTCACGCCGGGGATATACTGTGCCAGGCTGCGCAGCTCTTCGGCGATCTGCAAACTCAGCTCACGGGTGGGGGCGACGACCAATTCCTGAATGCGTCTGTCGGATAGGTTCACGTACTCCAGCATCGGGATCCCAAATGCGATGGTTTTTCCGGTTCCGGTCGGCGCGATGGCGATCACGTCGCGCCCTTCCATCATCAGGGGGAGCGTCTCCGCCTGTACGGGCGTCATGACGCGGATATTCATGGTATCCAGTGCGCGGAGCACCTCTTTGCTGATGTCCGCGCCGATAAATGCGTTTTGATCTTCCGGCAAAATAATCTCCTTATTTGTTGAATAACAAGCGATATGGCCATAAACAACCAAATTCCTGTATTCGACGGAATTGCGTTTTTTCCTGCTATGCTATACTATATACAGCACAGCTGTGGCACGGAGGAATGCATCATGAGCAGATTGGGAGACCTACTGAAAACCGAACGCCTGCGCCGCGAGCTGACGCTCAAGCAGGTTTCGAAGCTCTCAGGCGTCAGCCATCAATATCTCAAGGCCGTAGAGGACGGCAAGAAGATCATCCCCGACGATCAGGCGCGCAGGATACTCAAGAAAATCGGCCTGAACGAACAGACCGAGCAGGGCTTTACGCTGGACGATATCGCCGCGACCGTCGATCTGCACACAGTACAGCCACCGATACAAGGCGCACCGCCGCCCCTGCAGCCCGAAGAGACCGCACACGTGTTCAGCGATACCGGCAATCAGGAAATAAGTGTACAGGGCAGCGTTTGGCTGGACGCGCTAAAAAGCGTGCTCAAGCGCGTACCCGTTTTCAACGCCGTGATGGAAGAAACGGATCACCGGCTGCTACCGATACTGCGGGGCAGAATAGAGGGCGCGTCGCCGGACAAGGTGTTTTTCTATCAGATGCCGGACGACAACATGCGCGGGTTTCGCATCATGAAAGGCGATTTGTGTTTTATCGTTCCCGCAGGAAGCCCGATTGATGGCGCCGTGATGCTGGTGGAATACAGAGGCAAGAAAATTGTTCGCAAGATCAGGAAACTGGACGCGCTCAGCATACTACTGCAAAGCTACGACCGGGAATACGAGGCCGAACCGTGCGCGCTGCCGGATGTTTCAATCATCGGGCACGTGGTGAGGGTGGAATTCACGCTATCACAGTAATTTACTCATGATAATCTACGATGTAAGGAGTTAACAATGATCTACAAACCGTTTGGACAAACCGGTATCAGCCTTTCCGCACTTGGGTTCGGTGCGATGCGCCTGCCGATGGCAAGCGAAAACCGCGTGGACGACGTAAAAGCCGTTCCGTTGATGCAAAAGGCGTTTGAACTCGGTATTAATTTTATAGACACCGCACCGTACTACTGCGGACGGGACAGCGAGCGCGCCGTCGGCCTCGCGCTCAAAGGATGGCGCGACAAGGTATACCTATCAACAAAGAACCCGGCGACCGATTCCAAGAACGACAAATGGCGCAGGAACCTGGAAAAGTCGTTGGAAACGTTGGATACGGATTGGATCGATTTCTATCATTTCTGGGGAATCGATCTGGAACGCTTTCAGGAAATGATCAAGCGCGGCGGCCCGCTGGACGACGCGCGCAAGGCGCTTTCCGAAGGGTTGATCAAGCACCTGTGCTTTTCGTTCCATGACAAGGAACCGCAAAACATGAAACCGATCATCGACAGCGGGCATTTTACGTCCGTGCTTTGCCAATACAATCTGCTGGACCGCGCCAACGAGGAAAACATCGCCTATGCCAAAGAAAAAGGCCTTGGCGTGATCATCATGGGCCCCGTGGGCGGCGGTAGGTTGGGCGCGCCGTCAGACGCCGTGAAAAGCCTCCTCAAATCAAGGGCCGTAAGTTCGGCGGAAACGGCTTTGCGTTTTGTGCTGGCGAACCGGAACGTCAATATGGCGCTGTCCGGTATGGGGAACGAGCAGATGCTCGAAGAGAACTTGAAAGTTGCGTCTATCAGCGGGCCATTAAGCGAGGATGAGCTCACGCAGGTCAAGGCCATGCTTGACGAGAACAAGCGCCTGATGGACCTGTACTGTACAGGCTGCAACTACTGCATGCCGTGCCCGCAGCAGATCAACATTCCGCACCTGTTCCGTTTGATGAACTATCACCGGGTATACAAGCTGACTGATTATGCGAAAGCGGAGTACCAAAAGACGACTGTTCCGCTGGAGAAAAGAGACGGCTGGACAAAACAGTTCGGTTTGGACGTCTCCCATTGCATAGAATGCGGACAATGCGAGAAGAAGTGCCCGCAAAAGCTGGAGATCATCAGGCAGCTCAAGGAGACCCAAAAGGCGCTGGGATGATTCCAAAACAAAAAGCCGTGCATGTCGCACGGCTTTTTCTTATCTGTTATCTTCGGCCTTTGTCGTAGGGGATGCCCTCAGCTTTCGGTGCGCGGCTGCGCTTGCTGGTGAGCACAAGGATGATCATCGTTACCAGGTATGGCATGATCAGGTAGATGTATTCACTGGAAACAAGGTTTTCGAATTTGGGCAGGAACGTAAGGGACTTGGAATAAAACGAGATGATACGGAAGAATGCGAAGAAGAAACTGGCGAACAAGATGTTGACTGGTTTCCAGTTACCAAAGATCATCACAGCCAGTGCCAGGAACCCGTATCCGGCGACAGTTGACAAAAACCCGCTGCCAGCCGCCATCGTGTACGCGATACCGCCGATCCCCGCAAGAAAGCCGGAGATGCCTACGCCTAAATAGCGCATCTTGTAAACGTTCACGCCGACGCTGTCCGCGGCCTGCGGATGCTCGCCGCATGCCCGCAGCCGCAGCCCGGTCTTTGTCCGATAGAGGAAGAAGATCGATAAAATAAGTATCAAAAACGCGATCGGCGTAGTGAGGAACAGGCTTTTGAACAGGAAAGTCGTCAGCACATTATCGGCTGTGATCCCCAGCGCTTCCGGCGAGATCCTCACCCAGCTGGGGATGAGGATGGTCGTTTGCGCCGTACCCTGGATGTTCCAGGTCACGACGACGGACAGCGCGGGCGCCAGCATGTTCAGCGCCGTGCCAGATATAACCTGGTTGGATTTCAGCTTGATCGAGGCAAAGGCCAGGAGCTGGCTGTACAATATGCCGACGACGCCCGCGATCACGATCGCGGCAAGCACGTACAGCTGCCTGTATTTCTCATCGAAACCGGCGTCGTCCACGTAGCGCAGGAAGAGACACGCGGCGAGCGCGCCCATGATCATAATGCCTTCCAGCGCGATATTCACTACGCCGCTGCGCTCGGAAAACATACCGCCAAGCGCGACGAGCATTAAAGGAACGGCAAAGATCAGCGTAGCGCTTAAGATATCTCCGATAATCATCGTTTCTCACCGTCCTTTTCATTTGCGTCGTCAGGTTGATCGTGTTCGGGTGGTGATGTATCGTCGTCGCGCAGGGAGTAAGCGGACAGGGAACGGCGCATAAACAGTTTCCCGAACCAAATCTTTAACAGCAGCGCAAACGCGCTCACATAAATGATCACCCCGATGATGATATCGATGTTTTCCCGCACGAATCTTGGCTGCAGCGCGTCGCCTCCGACCTGGATATAGCTGATGAACAGCGCGCTGACAATGACGCCGATCGGATGCGAGTTCGCCAGCAGGGCGACGGGGATCCCGTTGAACCCTGCCGGAAGCAAGACTTTGACGAATGTATACTGGCCTGTACCGCTCAGATAATACAGGCTGCCGCCAAGACCCGCTAATGCGCCGGCGATCATCATGGAATAGATGATGTTGCGCTTGGCGTTGATGCCTGCGTATCGGCTCGCGTCGCGGTTATAGCCGCAGGCCTTGATCTCATACCCAAAGGCCGTTTTTTGGAGAAGCACCCATATGATCACAGCGACGATGATCGCAACGAATATTCCGATATTGACTAGATTGCTGCTTAGCAGTTCGTCCAGACCAAGCTTTGGAAGCACTGCGTTGGCGTTGGCGTCAGCCAGGACAGGCGATCTGTCGCGTATGGATGATTTGCCCCAGTAGTCCACGACCAGCATTGGGAGGTTTGTAAACGCCATGTTGACGGCAAATACCGCGATCCAGTTGAACATGATGGTCGTAATGACCTCGTTGACGTTGAACAGCGCTTTGCAGATGCCAGGAATCGCACCCCAGACAGCGCCCCCGATCATCGCGGCGATGATGGCGAGGTACCAGGGCAGTTGCAGCTGAATGCCTGTAAACAAGGCAAAGAATGCGCCTATTGTGTACTGACCGGTCGCGCCGATGTTGAAAAGACCCGTTCTAAACGCAAACGCGACGGATAAACCGGTACATATCAGCGGCATGGCCTGGTAAAGGACCTTCGCGATCTTCGTCGGATTGGACAGCCCGATCGTCAGGATCCTTATGACGCCCCACCAGGCGCGTTCAGGGTTGGTGATCAGCAAGAACAGGTATCCGATCACCAGCCCGATAATGATTGCGCCGACGGCGGACAATATGGTCGTCATCAGCGCGGTATTGAATGTGCGCCTGCGTTTCACGCTACATCACCTCCCGTACGAAATCGCTCGGCGTCGCTCCTGCCATGTACAGCCCGAGTTCCTGGCGTACGGCATGCTCCGCATCCACTTCGGCGACGATCTTGCCTTCATACATCACCAGGATGCGGTCAGAGATGTTCATCACCTCTTCCAGTTCCAGGCTGACGAGCAAGACCGCCCGTCCTTCGTCCCGCGCGGCGATGAGCTGTTTTTGTATGTATTCGATCGCGCCGACGTCCAGCCCGCGCGTGGGCTGAACGGCGATCAACAGATCGGGGGAGAGGCTGACTTCGCGCGCGATGATCGCCTTTTGCTGGTTGCCGCCGCTCATACTACGGGCAGGCGTATCCGGGCCTTCTCCGGCGCGAATGTCAAAGAAGCGGATCAATTTCTCCGCGTGTTCCTGTATCGCCGGGAAGCGAAGAAACCCGTACTTTTTAAACTGCGGCGTATGGTAACTTTTCAAGATCATGTTTTCCGCCAGATTATAATCCAGTACCAGCCCGTAGCGGTGCCTGTCCTCCGGAATATGCGCGATCCCCAAATCGTTTCGTTCCCGGATGGAGCATTTGGTAATATCTTGTTCGCCGAATGTGATCGTACCGTGCGTCGGTTTCATAAGTCCCGTCAGCGTATACACCAACTCGCTCTGGCCGTTTCCTTCAATACCGGCGATACTGACGATCTCTCCGCGGCGGACATTGAAAGACACGTTGTGCAACTGATGCTTGCCGCTTGCTTCGGTCGTCAGGGAGAGATTGCTGACGCGCAAGATCGCATCCTTGGGATCGGCGGGTTTCTTATCCACTTTGAAAATGACCTTGCGCCCCACCATCATCTCTGCGAGCGAATCGACCGTCGAGTCCTTCACGTCCACGGTCCCGACGCATTTGCCCTTGCGCAGCACCGTACAGCGGTCCGCGACGGCTTTGATCTCGTTGAGTTTATGCGTAATGAAAAGGATCGACTTGCCCTCTCTGGCAAAGTTGCGCATAGTCAGCATCAGTTCTTCGATTTCCTGCGGCGTCAGCACCGCCGTCGGTTCGTCAAATATCAGAATATCATTATCGCGGTACAGCATCTTGAGGATCTCCACGCGCTGCTGCATGCCTACGCTGATATCCTCGATCACCGCGTCCAAATCTACCTGCAATTTATATTTTTCGCTGAGTTTCAGCGCTTTCTCCCGCGCCTTTTTCTTTTGCAGTACGCCCCGTTTCGTCTCCTCCGCCCCAAGCATGATGTTGTCCAGGACAGAAAACACTTCCACCAATTTGAAGTGTTGGTGCACCATGCCGATTCCCTTTTTGTTTGCGTCCTTCGGATCGTGGATGCGCACCGGGACCCCATCCTTAAGAATTTCACCAGCTTCAGCCTGATATATACCAAAAAGCACGCCCATCAGCGTGGACTTGCCGGCCCCATTCTCGCCCAGCAGCGCGTGGATCTCGCCTTTTTTAAGTTGAAGTGTGATATTATCATTGGCGATCACACCCGGGAATACTTTGCGTATTCCATTCATTTCAATGATGTATTCACTCATGTATATGCCCCTTAAGTTGGAAAGATGACCGGCCTTTGAAAGAAAGGCCAGGCGATCGCCTGGCCTTTCTTTCGATGAAGATTGTTAGTTCTGATAGTCGACGGTCGTGGCAACAGTTACAGGAGGCGTATCAATCGCGTCGGATATCACCACACCGCCGCTCTGCAGAGCGGCCACGAGAATGTAGTAATCATCAACGGTCAGCGTCCTGAAGCGCCAGGTCTCCTCGTCGGTCGGAAGGCCGCATGCGCTCTGCTCGATGCTCAGGACGATATCAACGCCCGCCACTTCTGCCGGAATGGCAAGACCGTTGTCGTATACCTGTTGCAGAAGGCCCTTCATGGGTTCCGGGATCACCTTGATAGCAGAAGTAATGATGAGTTCGCTGTCATAGCCCTGGTTGGTATCAACGCCGATCACGGCCCCGCCGGCAGTCTCGGCGGCTGCCAGGCAGCTAAACAAGATACCGCCGCCGCAGGAGAAAACGACCTCCGTGCCTTCGGCGTACCAGCTGTCCATCTTTGCCTTGATTTCATCAGTAGGCCAGAATGCATTGGAATACCAATACTTCACTTCAGGCGTTACGCCAAGCGCCTGCGCGGCGTAATCGACGCCCTGGAGGAAGCCGAAACCGAACCTGACGACAGCGGGGACGTCGATGCCACCGAGGAAGCCAAGCTTGGTGTAGCCGTCCATCACGGCGGCAGCGCCTGCCATGAACCCGGATTGTTCTTCCTTATAGATAAAGTTGGTGATGTTGGCAGGATAATCATCCGGCGCAATGCTCAAGTCCACGCCCAGGAAAACGACGTCGGGATGGGCTTTGGCGGCGGTTGCCACAGCGGTGCTCCACAGATAACCGGGAAGAAGGATGACTTTCGCTCCGTTATCAACCGCGAGCGTGATGGCTTCCAGGCGGGCGTCGTCGCTGTCTTCGGAAGGCCTGTAGTAGTCGTAGTCATCTTTTTCCACCAAGCCGTTTGCTTCCGCAAAGGCTTGCAGGCCTTTCCACGTGCTTTCGTTGAAGCCGTGGTCGTCAATGTTGCCGACGTCGGTGACCAGCGCGTAGGTGATTCCGTCGGCCAGGGCGGCAGCGCTTACCGACAGCATTAACACAAGTGAAATGAACACTAAAAGAATCCTTTTCATGATAGATTTCCTCCTCATTTATTTGTGCGGTTTAGGCACTCTTCTATGCAACTATCATAGCAGACTGCGATATTAAAAACAAGAAAAGACTTTATGAATATTCTGTTACAAACGGCTTGATATCAAGGCTTTCACATTACCGCACGCGACATTAAGCATGGATTTCACATTTGCGGATATTCTATTCATCTTCGGTATATTCTATACGCCCGACGGCGTTTCTAAAAGAGTATCCCAAGGTGTTCAAGCAAGATCTTCAGACCGATCAAGATCAGCACGCCGCCGCCGAAATACTCGGCTTTGGTTTTGAATCGAACGCCGAACATCTGGCCGATGATGACGCCGCCGAACGAAATAACAAAGGCCGCAGAGCCGATCACAGCGGCCGCAAGCGCTATGGGCGTATGCAGGAGTGCGAAGGTGACGCCTGCCGCGAGTGCGTCAATGCTAGTGGCGACAGAAAGCACGAACAATTCACGGTAGTTGATCGTCAAATCGCAGGGTTCCGCTTCCGTGTTCTTCTCCCTGTACGCGCCCCATATCATTTTCAGGCCGATAAGGGAGAGGAGGACGAAGGCGATCCAATGGTCCAGAGACTCGATCTGCGCGGAAAACTGCCTGCCCAAAAGCCAGCCGAGTACCGGCATAAGCGCTTGAAAGCCCCCGAAAAAGAAGGCGATCACAACAGCATATCCGTATTGGATTTTTCGCATGCACAGGCCCTTGCCCATGGCTACGGCGAACGCGTCCATGGATAGGCCGACGGCAATAAGAGTTAGCTCAAGCAATCAGCCGCACTCCTCACATCGACGATATGGTTTGGTCCACCTGCTGGCGGATCATGCGGATCTCCGTCAGCTTCTCGCTGACGGCGCGGTCCAGCTGCTTCATCACCTCATCGATGTGTTGAAATACGTCTTTGTACAGCGCGTCCACTTCATTCTGAGCGGATTGCTTCAGGTCTTCGGATTCCAGACGCGCCCTTGCGACGATTTCCTGTTCGTTGATCAGTTGTTTGGCCCTGGCCTCCGCATCGGCGAGTATCCTGTCGGCGTTCTGTTTGGCCTCCGCCATGATCTGGCGCGCCTGTTCCTGCGCGCGCTTGACCATATCCTGCGATTTCACTGTAGCGGCGTTCATGGCATTCTGCGCCTTCACATTGGCCTCGTTCAACAGAGCGGCCGCGCGGGAATTGGCGTCGTTTTTCGTGTGTTCCGCCATCTCTCTGGCCTCGGTGATGATCGCGTTCTGATTTTCGATCACGCCCTGCGCGGCCGTCATATCCACAGGAAGACTCTCGCGGATATCCTGCACTAATTTGTAGCAATGATCGCGGTCGATCATCACGGAATTGCTAAGCGGTATCTTCTTCCCTGATGAAATAAGATCATCCAGTTCGTTCAGATATATCATGGTTTGAGACTTGTTCATGGATCTCGGCCTCCTGAAACCTTATTTGGAGCGGAAACGCTTGTTGACTTCCTGAAGAATGCACGCGGGCACGAACGCGGAGATATCGCCTCCGAACGAGGCGATCTGCCTGACGATGCCCGACGAGATATAGGCATACTGCGGCGACGTCATCAGAAACAGGCTTTCCATGGTTTCCGACAGCTGGCTGTTCATCTGCGCCATTTGAAACTCGGCCTCAAAGTCGCTGGCGCTGCGCAGACCGCGGACCACAAACCCTGCGTCGATAGAACGCATATAGTCTACCAACAATCCGCTGTAACTGTCAATTTTTATATTGGGCAGATGGGCGCACGCTTTTTTCAGCATCGCCATACGTTCGTCCACGGTAAAGACCTTTTCCTTGTCCGGATTATCAAGCACCGCTACGCGTATCTCGGGGAACAGCCTGCTCACCCGCCCGATGATATCAAGATGCCCATGCGTAACGGGATCGAAGCTTCCCGGGTACACGCATATTCTATTCTCCATCCTGCTTTCCTCCCGCGTTGAAGCGATAGATATGGATCACGGTGTCGCCGTAGGTTCTGTGGTCTTTCAAGATAAATGGGGGAGACAGCCCCGGTATGACGTCTTTCCGATGCTCGATCACGATCAATGCGTCGTCTGAAAGCAATTCATTCTCAATGAGCGTATCGGTCATATCACGGTACTGCGTCAGGTCGTAAGGCGGATCCAAAAAAACCAGGTCGAACGACTGCTTCTCTAAGCTCTGCAAAACGCCGCGCCAATCCCCGCGGATGACCGTTGATTGCTTTCCAAAACCGAGTGTCTCCGCATTCCGGCGGATACAGTCGATTGCCTTTACGGCATTATCCGCGAGCATCGCGCGGTCCGCGCCGCGGCTCAACGCTTCCAGTCCCAGCGCGCCGCTGCCGGCGAACAGATCGAGCACCTTTGCGCCCGGTACGTACCGCTGGATGATATTGAACAGCGATTCGCGCACATAGTCCTGTGTCGGGCGGGTATGACGCCCTTTGGGGCTTGCGATAGTATGCCCCTTGGCAGACCCGGCAATGATCCGCATCGTCAGATCAGCTGTTCGGGCTTCTTGTTGGCGGCGCGTGCCTTACGGGCTTTGCGTTCCTTGCGCTTTTTCTTCCGCAAACCGATCGCGATGCCCGTGTTGATTTTGACGCGAAGCTTTGGCCCCTGCAGGTAACCGAGGCTATAGGCAAGCGGCGCGATCATCACCCAGAGCGGGGTAAGGCGTTCCGCCCAAAGGGTGGCGTTTGTGCCAAACAACAGCGCGGCGTTGATGAACGGCATAGTGATTGCGCGCGCGATGATACGGAGTATGGACATAAACATTGGCGAATTCTGTATGCTGTAATACGCCAGCGCTTCGCCAACGTGCGTCTGCAGCGCTGGGCCTTCCACCCAGGAGGGCAATACACCGAGTGAATATGTGATCGGTTGTGCCAGTACGGCGAAAACAAGCGTCAGCAGAAAATAGGGGATCAGCGCGATCAGAACGATGTAAAATCCTTTGGCGGGATGATAGCAGCGTTCGAGGTCGGCTTGGACAACAGTCCGTCCGTCCTGTTGGTGTTGGTACATGATCTCCCCGAATGCTGTATCCGCCTCGCCGGAGTTTGCGCCCTGAAAGTACATATACATCGCGGCGACAGCCACGATGATCGCAGACGTCAGCACCCGAAGCAGAAGCGAATTAAAACTCAGCAGCACGCCGAGCAGCAAATAGATAAACGAGATGAACAGGATGCTGAGTACCATCTTCATCCCCTTGCGGGCCGCGTCTTTCGAGCGCCATACGCCGCATAAATAAGGTTTGACGACGGGTTTTACTTGCTTTTTTGCCATGAACGGTATCTCCTTACAAACACAATATCATATGACCTGTATATAGCTGCGCGGCACGCGCGCGGTAATGCTCAAAAGCACCTCGTAGCTGATGGTGGACGTCCATTCCGCAAGTTCGTCCGCGCCGATGAATCCGTCGCCCTGCCTGCCGATCAGAACCGCGATATCGCCTGTCCTGACGCCCGGTATTTCCGTGACGTCCACCATGATTTGATCCATACAGACCCTGCCGACGATGCGCGCGCGTTTCCCGGACACCAGCACTTCGCCCCGGTTGCTCGCCGTGCGGTGGTATCCGTCACCGTAACCCACGGCGATCGTGGCGATACGCATCGGCTTGTCAGCCGTAAAGGTGCATCCGTATCCGATGCTTGCGCCAGCCGGAACGTCCTTCACGTGGACGATCTCGGCCTCCCAGTGAATCGCATGCTGAAACGGAAGTCCGGTCGGCACGGGCGGATAGCCGTACAAGGAGATGCCTTCCCGTATCATGGAGAAATTCGCATCTTCGGACACGAGACTCATCGCACTGTTGGACGCGTGCGCCGGTATATCGGGATCGAAACAGGCTTTCAGCTGATGGAACAACTCCAGCTGCTTCTGTGAATATGCACACAAGCCGCCGCCGTCGCTCAAGTGGTCGGCATCGGCGAAATGCGTGTAGATACCGGTCACACGGATGTGCGCGGCTTTCTTCAGCGCCCGCTGCAGCGCTTGTGCTTCCAGGGCGGTGCGAAGGCCGATTCTACCCATACCCGTATCGATCTTGATATGCACGTATGCCGTTTGGTTAAGGCGCGCCGCACAGGCGTCGACCGCCGCAATCGTATCCGGATTGAAGACAGTCAGGATCAGGCTTTTCTGCACACAGGGTTTGATCCCGTTTTCGTTCACTGCGCCCATCACAAGGATATTCTCGCTTTCAAGGCCGCCGTCCCGAAGCGCTACGCCCTCCTCGGGGATGGCGACAGCCAGGTCCTTGCACCCGGCTCCCGCTACGGTTTTAGCGACTTCAAGCATCCCGTGCCCGTATGCGTTGGCCTTGACGACGGCCATCACGCGCACGGTATCGGGCAGGTAGTTCGTCATCAGTTGATAGTTGTTCCGTATTGCGTTCAGATTGATCGTGATCCGATTGTGACGATACACGTGTTTTGTTCCTCCCGGGCTGCCGTTCAACAGGAAGCACGGATAGAAGTCAGCGTCCTTGCAATCCATCCGTGCTGTGTCTTACGTCTTCGTTGCCGTTAAAATTATATCACCGGAAACTCGATATTGTCCACCTGGGCGAAGGTTTTACTTTTTTCGTCCGGCCATAAACGCTTTACGGTTAGTTTCCAGCGTATGCGTCGGAACGCAGGCGGCGATCGCGTCGATCCAGGCTTCCTCCGGAAACTCCATATGTCTGCTCAAAACGCCCAGAAGCACGAGATTGACCGCCCTGTAGCTTCCGGCCTCCACAGCTATTGCATACGCATCCAGCGCCTCGACGGCCTGAGAAGCGCACAATAGCGCCTGATACGGTTCCTCGGGATAGGTCGCCGTACCGGAAAGAACCGGCATAGGGGGGATGCGCTGGGTACTTACGATCAGTTTCCCATCAGGCTGCAGGTACGATACGGCTCGCGCGGCTTCAAGCGGCTCGAAGGCAAGCAGATAGTCCGCACTCCCTGCGGCGACCAGCGGCGCGTGAACCTGCGCGCCGATGCGAACGTGCGTGATCACGCTTCCGCCGCGCTGCGCCATGCCGTGCACCTCGCTGACCTTCACGTTGTAACCCTGTGCCTTGGCAAGCTGCGCCAGTATCTTGCTGGTGAGCAGCGTTCCCTGCCCGCCGACGCCTACGATAACGATGTTCAAACACTTCACTGCGAATCGCCTCCCCTGTGAATCGCATGGAACGGGCAGACCTGCGAGCACATGCCGCAGCCCGTGCACAGCGCGGCGTTGATCTCTATATGATCGCCCTTGCGCTCGATCGCCTGGCATCCGACCTTCAGGCAGGAGCCGCAGTTTTTACAGCCGTCCACATAGCAGGGCGGTTGCTTGGTCTTGTCGATCAGCGCGCACGGCCTGCGCGCGATGATCACACTGACCGCGTCGCGCGCGGTTTCTTCCTGTATTGCCTTTTGGGTCTCGTCCAGGTCCAGCGGATCGACCACTCTCACATGCTCGGTGCCGCAGCCCCTGCACAGCGCTTCCAGATCGATCATCGGCGCGGGATTCCCGTGGATGTCAAATCCGGTCGCAGGGTGATGCTGATGGCCGGTCATGCCGGTGATGCGGTTGTCCAGGATCAACACGGTGATCGCTTCGCTGCCGTAAACGGCATCGATCAACCCGGTGATGCCGGAGTGGATGAATGTGCTATCGCCGATCACAGCGACGGTCTTTTTGGAAAAATCCTTGCCCTGCGCGCGCTCCGCGCCGCTTGCCATACCGATACTCGCGCCCATGCACAAACAGGCGTCCATCGCGGACAATGGAGGCAACGACGCCAACGTATAGCAGCCGATATCGCCCATTACGTTCATCTTGAGCTTTTTAAGCACATGGAATATTCCGCGGTGCGGGCAGCCGGGGCAAAGCGCAGGTGGACGTACGGGCAGATCGGACGTCTGTAAATCCGGCAGGGGAGTGCCCAATACCGCATGTTTGATGCGTTCCACGTTAAGCTCGCCCTGCACGCCTGTGAGCGTTTTTCCCTCGCAGGCAATCCCTGCGGCTTTGAGATCGTTCTCGATCAGACCCTCGAGTTCCTCAATCACGATCAGGCGGTCCATTTTCATGGCAAAATCTGCAATCAGCGACATCGGCAGCGGATACACGATGCCGAGTTTCAAAATACTGGCGTCGGGCAGCGCATTCCGGACGTATTGATAACTGACGCCGCTGGTGATCACGCCGACGGCGGTATCCCGCAGTTCCATGGCGTTCAGGGGCGATTCATTCACCGCATTTTTCAGCGCAGTCTCGCGCTTTTCCACCTCAACGTGGCGGCCTCTTGCCATGGCGGGAATCATGACGTATTTCGCCATGTTCTTTTCATACGGCTTGACCGCTATTTCTTCCCGAGGCGTAACTTCCACAATGCTGCGCGCATGCGCGATCCGCGTCGTGATGCGGATGACGACGGGGGAGTCGAGTTCTTCGCTCATTTGAAACGCAATTTTCGTAAAATCCTTGCACTCCTGGCTGTCCGACGGCTCCAGCATCGGCAGATGCGCCGCGCGCGCGTAATAGCGGCTGTCCTGCTCGTTCTGGCTGGAATGCATGGCAGGGTCGTCGGCGACGGCGATAACAAAGCCCGCGCTGACACCGGTATAGGACGCGGTAAACATCGGATCGGCCGCTACATTCATGCCCACGTGCTTCATACAGACCATCGCCCGCGCGCCGGCAAGCGCGGCGCCGTAGGCGACCTCCATGGCAACTTTTTCGTTGGGCGCCCACTGTGAGTTGATTTCCGGGAACTTCGCGGCGGCTTCCGCGATCTCGGTACTCGGCGTGCCCGGGTACCCGGTCACGACCCGCACGCCGGCTTCCCACGCGCCTCTTGCGACTGCCTGGTCGCCCAGCAGCAATTCCGACGGATTCTTCGTCTGTAATGGAGCTGAAGTGCAGAAATTCTTGTGATGCATGACAATTTCCTTTCCAACTTCCGAATTCGCTGTATCCTGTATATAGTATATCACAGCTATGTTTGCACGCAAAGTATTGTAATAAAAAACGCAGGCATCGCCTGCGTTTATTTTTTATACCGGTCAGTCAACCGAATAGGGCATCAACGCGATGGCACGCGCGCGTTTGATGGCTTCGGACAGCTGACGCTGATGTTTGGCGCAATTGCCGCTCATCCGGCGGGGAACGATCTTCCCGCGCTCATTCACGAAGCGGCGCAGGCGGTTGACATCTTTGTAATCGATATACTCGATCTTATCCACGCAGAAAGCGCATACTTTCCGGCGCGGTTTACGGCCGCGGGGGCGCGGTTTTTTTTCCGAACGATCCTCAGGCATAGAGGAGCCTCCTTTATTTCAGCATTAAAACGGCAGATCGTCGTCGTCAACTTCCTTGAACCCTTCGTCGCTTTCCTTGGTATCATCTGCGTCTGACGGGGTAAAGCCGCCGCCTTCGCCGGTTCCCTCGGAGCGGGGAGAAAGAAATTCGACGTCTTCGGCAAATACATCAAGAGAGAAGCGCGTGCTTCCGTCTTTGGCTTCATAACTGGAAACCGATACGTTGCCCACCACGCATACCTTGCGGCCTTTGGCCAGATAGCGCTGGCACACGTCGCCGAGTTTGTTCCAGGCGGAAACGCGGAAGAAGTCCGCGTCCGGCTGGTTTGCGTTCTGCGACGAGCGGCGGCGGTTGACCGCGACCGTGAAGGAGCATACGGTGCTGCCCGATGTCACGGTGCGGGTCTCCGGATCGCGCGTCAGATTTCCGATGATGATCAGCTTATTCATATTACCGTCCTCATTCGGTCTTTTCTGCAGTTTCTTCTTCGGTTTCTTCCGTTTCGGGCGCTTCCGGCACGGTTTCGTCCGCCTTTTCTTCGGCTTCTACAGCCTTTGCAGCGGGCTTGTCTTCAGCCGCTGCGGGTTCTTCCACGTCTTCCTTCACAGGAGCAACGGGGACCGGACGGATCGGCTTTGGCTTGACGCTCTGCTTTTTATCCAGCAGTTTGATGATGAGATAACGAAG
>JAFGGL010000066.1 GCA_016930575.1 Clostridiales bacterium
CCTTGGCTATCAGGCCACCGGCGCCGGCATGATCTATCGCCGTGACATCGCCATCGACGTTTGGGGCACCGACGATCCCGCCGTCATCGCTGAAAAGACCGGCCCCGGCTGGGATAAGTTCCTTGAAGCGGCTGCCGAACTCAAAGCCAAGGGCTACGCTATCGTATCCGGCAACGGCGATATCGGCCAGGTTATCCGCACCGGCGGCGAAAAGCCCTGGATCGTGGACGGCAAGCTGTATATCGACCCCTATCGTGAAGCTTATATTGATTACGCCAAAGAGCTTTATGACAACGGCTACACCAACGACACCACCGCTTGGAGCGACGCCTGGTTCGCCGATATGGCCGGCCTGGGCGCCCAGCCCGTATTCGCGTTCTTCGGCCCCGCATGGCTGATCAACTACGTTATGGCTAGCAACTCCGGCGACACCTACGGCAAATGGGCCGTGACCACGCCCCCGGTGGGCTTCTTCTGGGGCGGCACATGGCTGCTTGCCAACAAGGATTCCGACGTAAAAGACGCCGTCGGCCAGATCATCGAGTGGATCACGCTTGATTCTTCCGATACCGGCCTGCAGTACTACTGGGCGAACGGCACCATGGTTGAAGGCACCGTCGGCACTAAGGATACCGTTGCTTCCGGCACCGTTATGGCGAAATCCGACGGCACGGTTGAGTTCCTCGGCGGCCAGAACATGTTCGACGTGTTCGTACCGGCCAACGCGTATGCTTCCGGCGCTTCCCTGACCCAGTATGACGAAACCATCTACACGCTGTTCAACGATCAGGTCAACCAGTATAAACTGGGCGAAAAGACCCGCGAAGACGCCCTCGAGACCTTCAAGATGAACGTTGCCGATAACCTGGACGTTATCGTAGACTAATTCTCAGGTCCCAATAAACCGGTGGGGGTAGCGGATGGCTAACGCTATCCGCCCCCTGCTTTTATTTTAGCGAGGTTGAATGTGAGATGAAATTACGCCGCCGGAAGAGTATCAGCTACGCGAAATACGGATACTATTTCAGCATTCCGTTCGTGGTCGCCTTCCTGTTTTTTGCGTTGTACCCCACCATCTATACAGCACTGCTGGGTTTTACCAACTCAAAGGGGATCGGCAACGTCAACTGGCAATTCCTGTCCGATCCATTCCGCAATTTTAACGTCATTCTGAATAACCGGTCGTTTAGGCTTTCTGTCATCAATACGCTCCATATCTGGATCGTGAATTTTATTCCGCAAATTCTGCTTGCCCTACTGCTGACAGCCTGGTTCACCTCACCGTCCATCAAGCTGCGCGGACAGGGCGCATTCAAGGTGATGTTCTACCTGCCCAATATCATTACGGCAGCGTCCATCGCCATTTTATTCTATGCGTTGTTCGGGTATCCGACAGGCCCTGTAAACTATCTGTTGCAGAAATTAGGGATCGTAGATGCCGCCGTACCGTTTGAAAATCTTACGTCATCCGCAAGATATATCGTCGCTTTCATCCAATTCTGGATGTGGTACGGCTATACGATGATCATCCTGATTTCCGGGGTGCTGGGAATCAATCCGCAGATCTTTGAAGCGGCGGAAATCGACGGCGCGACCAACGCGCAGACCTTCTTCCGCATCACACTCCCGAACCTGCGCACCATCCTGCTGTACGTGCTAGTCACCAGCATGATCGGCGGCCTGAACATGTTCGATATCCCCAAGGTTATGTATAACGGCGGCCCGGATTCTGCCACGCTGACGGCCAGCGTATTCATTTTCAACCAGGCGTTCGCCGGTAGTTACCTGTACGCACGCGCGTCGGCCGCAAGCATGCTTGTATTCATCGTCATTGTTTGCCTGTCGCTTGTTATGTTCATCCTGATGCGCGACAAGGACGAGCACCAACAGCAAAAAGCACAGCGCGCACTGCGCAGAACGCAGCGGAAACTGCGTAAATCGTCGGGGGGTGCCGTCGCATGAGAAGGAAAATATCATCCGGGCATGTAGCCTTCCGGATCATTGCCTATACTGTGTGCTTACTGCTGGCGCTCCTGAGCATCTTCCCGTTTGTGATCATGCTCATCAACATGACGCGCTCCACACCGGAGATCCAGGGCGCGACCCTGTCGCTGATCCCATCCACACACTTTATGGACAACATCCAGATCCTTGACGGGAAATCGTTCAACGCGATCATCGGCTTCAAGAATTCCTTTATCATCTCGGCATCGGCCACGCTTCTCACGCTCTATTTCTCAGCGCTCACGGCGCATGCCCTTATAGCGTATAACTGGAAGATGCGCAAACCGTTCTTCACCTTCATCATGGCGGTCATGATGATCCCCGCGCAGATTACCGGTATCGGCTTTTTCCAGTTCATGTACAAGATCGGCATGACCAATAACTTCCTACCACTGATCATCCCTGCCATGGCCGCGCCCGCAGGGGTGTTTTTCATGCGACAATTCATGCTTGCGTCGCTGCCGCTTGACCTGCTGGAAGCGGCGCGAATAGACGGGGCACATGAATTTTACACCTTCAACCGCATCGTGCTGCCTCTGATGAAACCCGCACTGGCAACCCAGGGCATCTTCGCGTTCGTGACCAGCTGGAACGCCCTGTTTATGCCGATGGTACTGCTGACAAGCTCGGCCAACTACACCATGCCGCTGATGGTACAGCTTTTACGCGGCGACATTTACAAAACCGAATACGGCGCAGTGTATCTGGCGCTGACGATGACGGTCCTGCCGCTGTTCATTGTTTATTTCTCGTTGTCCAAGTACATCATCGCCGGGGTAGCACTCGGCGGCGTTAAAGGCTGACGCTTTCGAAAAAGTGTACCACTTTTTCGACTCTGCACTTCGGTCTTGTTCGCGCGCTGAAAGCGCACTCACGGCCAGCCCTTCGTATAAGGAACCCTTGCTGCGCAAGGTTCCGAAATCGCCGCGCATGTCGCCGATTTCGGATTAAAGGTCGAAGGGTTTCGACCCTTCGAGCATCCCAAGGTTACTAAAAGGCTGTTGCATATGCAACAGCCTTTAATAATACGTATGTCGGCTTCTATCGTCTAAAAACATCTTTCCCAGGGTACACTGTGGCGGAGCCGAGGTCTTCTTCAATGCGCAGGAGGCGGTTGTACTTGGCTACGCGTTCGCCGCGGCTGGGGGCGCCGGTCTTGATCTGGCCTGCGTTGAGCGCGACGGCGAGGTCGGCAATGGTCGTATCGCAGGTCTCGCCGGAGCGGTGCGAGATCACCGTGGTGAAACCTGCCTGCTGCGCCATCTTTACGGCGTCGATGGTCTCGGACAGGGAGCCGATCTGGTTGAGCTTGATCAGGATAGAGTTGGCGCTTCCTTCGTTGATACCCTTCTTCAGGCGCTGGGTGTTGGTCACGAACAGGTCGTCGCCGACCAGCTGCACCTTGCCTCCCAGGCGTTTGGTCAGCTTCTCCCAGCCGTCCCAGTCCTCCTCGTCCAGCGCGTCCTCCAGGGAAGCGATCGGGTATTTAGATACGATCTTTCCCCAGTAATCAATCAATTCATCCACGGTGTAGCTGATCCTGTGCTTGGGCAGGAAGTAGCCGCTTTCAGCCTTCCATTCGCTGGAGGCGGCGTCGATCGCCAGCATGAAGTCGTCGTAAGGCTTGTAGCCGGCTTCCCCGATCGCGCGCAGCAGGTACTGGATGGCTTCCTCGTCGCTTTTCAGGTCGGGCGCATAACCGCCCTCGTCGCCTACGGCAGTGGACAGTCCGTCGCTTTTCAATATCCTCGCCAGCGTGTGGAACACCTCGGCGCACCAGCGCAGCCCTTCGGAGAAGGATGGCGCGCCCACCGGCATGATCATGAATTCCTGAATGTCGATGTTGTTGGCGGCGTGCGCGCCGCCGTTTAAAACGTTCATCATCGGAACGGGCAGCGTTTTTGCGTTCGCGCCGCCGATGAAGCGGTACAGCGGCACGCCCTGCGCGTTCGCCGCGGCCTTTGCGGCCGCCAGCGATACGGCGAGGATGGCGTTGGCGCCGAAGTTCGATTTGTCCTTCGTTGCGTCCGCCTCGATCATCATGCGGTCGATTTTCGTCGTATCCGCGGCGTCCGCACCGCTCAGGAGCTTGTTGATCTCAACGTTAATGTGCCCCACGGCCCTGCGTACGCCCTTGCCGCCGAAACGCTGCGGGTCTTTGTCGCGCAGTTCCAGCGCTTCAAAGATTCCCGTGGACGCGCCGCTGGGCACGGCGGCTAAGCCGGTGACGCCGCTTGAAAGCGTCACTTCCGCCTCCGCCGTGGGATTCCCGCGGGAATCAAGGATCTCACGCCCGTGGATTTTCTGAATTGGATATGTCATCATAAAGCCCTCCGCTCATTCGTTCTTGACTGTTCATCCGTAAAAACACGGTCCTGAAATCATTATATCATTACATTGTGAGGATTAAATCGGTATTTAGCGGCTGCCTTTGAGTATCGCTCCGTGCTTGCGCGCCGTGCGGATCACCTTGATCAACTCCGAAGGCTTGGGTGGCTTGCCGTACATCAGCACGCCCATGCGGTAGATGCTGGCCGACAGCACCCCGATGCCCGCGGTCGTTGCAAGCAGCAGCACGATGGAGGCGACGATCTCGTACCAGGCCGGGGCGGACATCGCGATCCGCGCGAACATCACCATCGGCGCGGTGAACGGGATGTAGGAACAGACAATCATCATCGTGCTTTCGGCGTTGCCCGACGTGATCGCGGTGATCACGACGAAAAACGCGGCGACGATCAGCAGCGTGACCGGCAGGATGGACGCGGAAACATCTTCCACGCGGGATACCAGCGAGCCGATCGCGCCGAACATGAACGCGTACAGGAAGAACCCGAGGATGAAAAACACCAGCACGTAGCCCAGGATGGGCAGCGGCATGTTGAAGATCGACGCGATGGTCGCGTTGCCGGCCCACGCCGAAGCGTTGAGATGGTAAAACAGCACGGCCGACCCGAAGATGACGAACATCTGTATGAGCCCCGAAAGCCCCGCGGCGATGATCTTGCCGAACAGCAGGCTGTTGGGGCGCGTGGACGTGATCAGCAGTTCCATCGTGCGGGAACCCTTTTCCGTGGCGACGGAGGTCGCGACGATCTGCCCGTAGATCACGATGGCCATATACAACGCCATCAGCAGGATGTAGGTATAGAAAAACGTATCGGTCTGGCTGACTCCCAGGTTATCCACGTCGACGCGTACGTTGGGATTGAGTACCGCCATCGCATCCGCCTGCGTGATGCCGAGTGCTGCCAAGGCATCATAGCGCACCGCCGCGGTCATCGCTCCGTATAGGGTTGATACCGTATTGTCGTTCAGGTCGAGGTTGGGTGTGATATAGGTGACGGTTTTCGGCCCGCTGACAATCACCGCGCCGGCATAGCCGCCGGATCGCACCTGCTCCCGGACCGCGTCGGCGTCCTCGTCGGTCAGGCGCAGGGTCCTGCCGTCCATCGCATTGGCCAGCAGCACCAACGCCTCGTCGCTGAGCACGCCGGACCCGTTGACGACGGCGATCACATCCTTGCCGGAAGCCTGCCCGGCGAGCTGTTCCACCTGTGTTACGGGCGCTTGCGCAACCGTCGTTTCTTCCTTGGTAAAAAACGCCTTGATATTGGGAAAGCTGAGCACAACCATCAATATGACCACAAGCAATACGGTCATGATAATATAGGGTTTCGATTTAAAATACCCGTTGAGCTCAAACCGAAATACGGATTTAAACTGTCTCATTCTCCCCGCCCCCCTATATCGTTTCGCTCGTGTATTCCACGAAGACGTCCTCAAGCGACGGCTCGAACACCCGATACCCCTCGATGGGCACGCCGCTTTCGCTCAATCCGGAAAGAATACCGAGCGTATCCTTCACATCCGGCACGTACAGGTGCACTTCCTGTTTTACGTCTTCGGCGCGTATCCCCTTGCCAGTCAGGTATGCAACGGCATCCTTGTTCGCGCCGCCGCCGATATCCAGTACCAGATGCCTGCGGTCGTAGCTGCGCTTGTGTTTGTCGATGTCGGTGTTTAACAGGATTTTGCCCTGATTAAGGATCGCGATATCCTTGCAGAATTCCTCCACATAGTTCATCTGATGGCTGGAGAACAGCACGATCTTGCCTTCCTCGATGGTTTCCCTGACGATCAGCTTCAGCAGCTTCGCGTTCACGGGATCCAGGCCGGAAAACGGCTCGTCCAGAATCAGGATCTCGGGATCGTTGAGCATGGCGACGGCGAGCTGGATCTTCTGCTGGTTTCCCTTGGAGAGCGAATCCACCTTTTTGTTCAGATAGTCCATCAGCCCCATGCGCCCCAGCCACCGCAGCGTGTTCGCCTTCGCGTCGGCGAGTGACAGGCCGCGCAGGTTGGCCAGGTAGACCAGCTGGTCCAGGATCAGCCGCTTGGGGTACAGCCCGCGTTCTTCCGGCATATAGCCGATGCGGAAATCCCCCTGCCGGAAGGGTTTGCCGTCCAGCAGCACATCGCCGCTGTCGGCGGCGAACACATCCATGATGATGCGTATCGTCGTGGTCTTGCCCGCGCCGTTGCGCCCGAGTAAGCCCAGCGAATTCCCGCTTTCCACGGCGAAATCCACGCCCTTGAGCACTTCTTTGTCACCGAAGTTTTTATACAGCTGTTTGACTTCCAGTCTCATGCCATACTCCCCTCTTGCGTTTGTCATCCGCCGGCCGTTACCATCACCGGCGCAGCTTGTTCGTTATAGATACAGCCTACCCGCATTCGCGCCGTTCGTCAAGATATCCCGTCCGTATCATACAGTTTTCGCGCCGAATCATGCAAAAATCCCGCCGATACGATACACGGCGGGAATACGGTATGTCGTTTTATTGCGGCGTTTCCGTTTCCACGCCGGCCTCCGGTTCCTTCCCGGCCTTCTCCTCCTTGTCCGCCTTGTGCCCGCGCAGGCTGCCGATGATGGAGATCACCGCGCCGATCAGCAGGAATAGGTAGTAGGAGAAGAAGCGCCATACCAACAGCGCAAGCCCGATGGTGCCCTGGGTGAACGCACCGGCGAAGTAGATGAGGAACCCGCCTTCCTGCGCGCCGCTGGCGCCGGGCAGGGGCGTGTAGCTGGCTGAGATAAACAGCAGGAACGACAGCGTTATGAGCTGATGCCAGCTTACGCCCGACATATCAAACGCGTGGTAGACGCTTAAGGGGATGCTCATCAGCGACAGCAGGCTTAGCGCCGCGAACACCATCTGCCAGATGATCCGCCTGGGGTATTTCATCAGCCGCAGGATGGACATATGGTACATATCCATGCCCGCGTCGATGCGGACGATCCTCTCCTCCGGCCGTTTGATGATGCGCAACTTGGCGCCGATGCGCACAAAGAACAGGATGATCGACTGCACCAGCGGCCGGTGCAGCGCGACCAGCAGGATCAAAGGAATGGACAGGAAATTGATGCCGTATCCTATATAGATGAACCACTTGACCCTGGACAGCTGCTCATTGACGTAGGTTGCGTTGACGATCCACAGTACGGTCGTGAGTAGAACCACCGCAATCTGCAGCGCCAGAAACTTGATGGAAAGCGCGGAGGTCGCGATCGGCACGGGAATCTTTCGCTTGCTCAGGTAGTATACCTGCATCGGCTGCCCGCCGCTGGAGCCGGGCGTGATATTGCAGTAGTAAAAGCCGAGCAGCGTCACATAGATCGCAAACCCTATGGAGATCGGGTATTTCTGCTTGCGCAGGAAGTAGTATAGCCCGATCATATCAAAGAACATGTACCCGAACCAGCCTAAAAACGCGCATAAAAGCCATTCCGTCTTCAGCGTGAACAGCGCTTCCCACGCGTTGGTCAAATCGCTGTTGGAGAAGGCGATGATAACGATCAATCCCAGCGTAGCCGCGATAAACAGAAAGCTGAGAATCCTACGTTTCATGCGTCGTTCCTTTCTGCTTTGCCTGTATCAGGGTATTGTAGCGCGCTTCCACCGCTAAAATGATCTCGTTCCACGGAACGGGAATGGTTCGTTTCGCTCCCTGCCCTACGGCATCCGCGGTCGTAAGTGCCTTGGCAACGGCCGATGCGATGGCCCCGGGGCTGTTTTGGCACAGATATCCGTTTTCCCCGTGGGTGATGCCTTCGGCCGCGCAGCTGCCCTCGATCAGCAGCGAAGGCGTGCCCATCGCGGCCGCCTCGCGCACGACCATCGGCGCGTTATCGTAAAGCGACGGGAATACCAGCAGGTCGGCGCGCTCGTACAGTGCCATCAGCGCGGGGCGTTCGCTCAGAAATCCGGTGAACAGCACGTTTTGCCCGATGCCCAATTTGCGCGCAAGATCGTGCAGCTTATTTTCATCCGGCCCGCTTCCCACCATGATCAGATAGAATTCCATCCCCCGCTTTTTAAGGATGGCGCAGGCTTTCAGCACCGAATCCGGATTCTTCTTGAGGTTCTGCTGCCCCGCGAAAATCAATACCGGAATGCCGTCCGGAACCGGATAGCGCCTGAGCGCATCCCGGCGCTGTTCATGCGTAAGCAAAAACGGGTCTGTGCCGTTGGGCATCACCTGAATATCGCCCCGATAGCCGTATGACTTCAGCACGTCCCCCGTTTGCCGGTTCACCGCCCACACCTCGTCGCAGCTATGGTAGAACCGAACGATATAGGCAACGACCGCCTTTGCGATCAGCCTGGAATGCGTAGCCTTGAGAAAATCATCGTAATACTTGGAGTGGAAGGTAGCCACCAGCGGCGCGCCGTCGCGCTTCGCCAGCCTTCGCGCCTCCCGCGCGGCGAAAAACGGGCTGTGCGCGTGCAGTACGTCAAACCGCAGGCCGCGGACCTGTCGGCGGTAACGTTTCGACAGGCGCGGGAAGCCCGCGCGGTACGCCTCGCCGGGCACGGAAACGCCGCCGTACAACAGGGTCTCGCAGTCCTCGGGCGGGGCAAACTTCCGGTTGTCGGGGGCAACGTACAAAGCGCGGTGCCCCTGCGTTTTCAGGTGCTTGCAATAGCTGTACATCACGCGTCCAACGCCGTCTACCGTCGGCGGATACGTTTCGCAGAACTGCCCAATCAGCACAGAAGGTATGCCTCCGTTCCTGGGTTCACAGCAGAAAAATCCGACCCGCGATGATGCTCACAGTATATCACAGCCGCCGCAGATTGAACACAGCCTGAAGCGCCGGGAAAAGATTAGAAAATGCAAAAAAGATGAAAATCATAAATAAACCGTTTGTTCCGTACCAATATACTGAAAAAGCGTGTGGCTGTCAAACAACTTGACGGGCGATCGGAAGCCCGATTATAATACAGATAACCGTTTACCGGACCGCAGACCTTCGGAGGGCAGGCATGTACAACATCCAATCCCACGTGCGGGAGCATGGGGAGCAAACGCTAATTAAGCGCCCGTTCGACACGCTGGACAGCCTGGCGCTGACTCAGCTTGCCTATATGCCGATGGAAGGGCTGATGGACGGCGGCGCCAGGACTACGGTGGAAAAGCTGTGGTTTTTCATCTCGCTTACCTATCTGGACGCCTTCCCTACCTTCTACCAGCGCAAATGCTATGCTTTCCTGCAGAGCTGCGCCGCCAGAAAACGGTATGCGGCCATCAGGATACTGGATTACCAAAACGACGTCGATCCCGGCCGGGAAACGCAGTTTTGCGCCTGCACCTTCGCCCTGCCCGGCGGCGCGCGCTATATCGCGTTCCGCGGCACCGATCTGAGCATCACCGGCTGGAAGGAAGACTTCAACATGTCGTTCATGACCGTGCCGGCGCAGCGCAAGGCCGTGGAGTACCTGAGCCGCGCGGCCAGGGCCTTCCGCGGCCCGCTGTACCTCGGTGGGCATTCCAAGGGCGGCAACCTGGCGTTGTACGCCGCCTGCCATACAACCGATGCCATCCGCAAACGCATCAGGCAGGTGTACAGCTTCGACGGCCCGGGCGTGGACAGAAAAACGCTGGGCGGGCCGGGGTATCAGGCCGTCTGCGGCCGCGTGCAGAGCTTTGTTCCGCAAAGCTCGGTGATCGGGATGCTTCTGTGCTACCATCCCGATTATCTGGTGCTGCAATCCGACGCCGTGGGGCTGATGCAGCACGACGCGTTCACCTGGCAGATCGGTGACGGCAAATTCAAACAGCTCAAGGAACTGAGCCTGTCCACCCGCATGTCAAGCGAAGCCTTCAAGCACTGGCTCGACCAGCACAGCGAGGAAGAGCGGAAATTCATGGTGGATGTGATTTTCCAGATCGTATCCGGAATCGGGGTAGACGACGTCAGCCCGATCATCGAGGATTTCCGGGGGTCTACGCTCAAGATGTTCTCTGCCTTCAGCAAGCTGGATTATGAAACGCGTACAAGGGCTGTGAAGATGCTCGCGGGGCTTTTGTCCACGGAAGCGGGCTTTGCCATCCGGCAGCTGTTCGCCGGGCTGTTTCGTACGCAGGAAGGCTAGAATTGGCTGAGAAACGCCTCGATATTCCGCCGCCCGATGTTCTCCCGCTCCGTTTCGGTCAGGGGAAGCGCGTCGAAGCGTTCCCGTTCGGTCACGGGATCCCACATCGGGTAATCCGTGGCGAATATCACGCGGTCGGGCCGGTAGCGGCGCAAAAGCTTTGCGGCTTCCTCAGGCGTAAATTGATACAGGCTCGAGGAGGTATCCACCCAGACGTTGTCAAGTTCCGCCAGGTTGCGCCAAGCCTCTTCCCACATCAGCCAACCGCCGATATGCGCGGCGATCACCTTGGCCTCCGGCACGGCCGCAAGCGCTTTTCGCAGCCGTTTCGGCTCGCTGTAGGTAAAGCGCGGATCGCCCATGTGCAGCATCGCGGGCATGTTCTCTTCCGCCAGTGTTTGCAGCACGTTAATGACCTTTCCGTCGTCCAGGAACACCTTCTGCATGTCCGCGTGGATCTTCACGCCCCGCAGTCCGCCCGCCCTGATGCGGCGGATCTCCCCGCGGACGTCGGGAAACTCCGGGTGTATCGCGCCAAAGCCGATCAGAAGATCCGGGCGAAGGGCGACCGTCCGCATCAGGTAGTTGTTGATGCTCGCCACGCGCCCGGGCGTGACGGCGACGCCCAGAACAATATGCTTCTCTATACCCGCCCGCCTGCCGTGCTCCGCAAGCGTTTTCAGCCGCCCGTCGCAGCACATTCCGATATCGTAAAACTCCGCCGTGGACTGTGATGCTTTGTCGGCGATCTCATCGGGATAGATATGCGCGTGCGCGTCGATGAACAGCACCGTATCCCTCCCCTGTCTCAATGGTTCCTGTTCCTTATAGTGCATGGTGTTTGATCAATTGTCAACTCTGCGGGAACAATCCGGCATGCCAATTCGTTGAATGGTCAGATTGGACCCAAGGGTTATCCCCGACGCCGGTATTCTACACGGGAGGTGCGCGATTTGACTGAGCGGATGCTTCGGCAGGCCAAACGCGGGAACGCGGAAGCGTTCATCGCGCTTTGCGCGCCTTTCGAGGGCATGGTATACCGCCATTGCCTGCAGATGCTTAAAATCCGGGCCGACGCGCAGGACGCCGCGCAGGAGACGATGCTGCGCGCCTTGCGTTCCTTCCAGTCGTTTGAGGAACGCAGCGAGTTGGGTACCTGGCTTTACAAAATCGCGCACAACATCTGCTTGGATATCCTCAAGCGGGCGCACAGGCGGCACGAGAACGCCTCGCTTGACAAGCTGCGCGAATCGGGCTTCGACCCGCCCGCAGGCAATCCGACGCCGGAGGACGAATACATACGGGGCGGCGAACAGGACGCGCTGCGG
Source organism: Clostridiales bacterium (assembly GCA_016930575.1). Lineage (GTDB taxonomy): Bacteria > Bacillota > Clostridia > Christensenellales > Aristaeellaceae > CAXXOK01. Next base: position 11,774 of record JAFGGL010000066.1, read on the forward strand.
GAAGCGGTGCGCACGCTGCCGGAACGCCAGCAGACGCTGCTGTCGCTTCGCTACGGCGACCAAATGAGCTACGCAAAGATCGCAAGGATCATGAAATTACCGCTGGGCACCGTTAAAAGCGCATTGAGCCGCGCGAAGGAAGACCTGCGCGTCGCCGTGCAGGACGCGAACCAATAGTAGGAACAAACCGGTTTTCCGCTCGTCTAACGCATAGGAAGGGAGGTCAGCAACATGAAGAAAAAGACGGCAAGCGATGCGCTTGACCGCGCGTTGACCGCCCTGTATCAAACGGATGTCCCCGAGGCCTACAAGGCTTCGTGGCGCGACGCCGTAAAACGAGAGGAGCCTTCCGATATGAAATCCACCCCCCGCCTAGCCTGGCTGCGGCGCGCCGCGCTGCCGATCGCCGCCGCCGCGGTGCTTATCATCGGCACCGCCGTCACGGGCGTCATCGCCCCCAAAACGCCGGAACCCGGGCCCGCCGCGGACTACGAGATCCAAACCGCTTCTGCATACAAGGCCTCCGGAGCGGGCGATGTGAACAACTTCGACTTTGCGGACGGAAACGCCGTGTTCGCTACGCCGGCCATGGCCTCCGCCCCCCGCGGCTATGCGGAAACCGAGGACGAAGCCGCCTACGACATGGAAGAGGCCGCCGACGCGGATACCCGCAAGATCGTGCGCACCGTCAGCCTCACCATCGCTTCCACGATCTTCGAGCGGGACTATGAAACCATCCTGTCCCTGGCCGAAGCCGCGGACGGGTACGCGAGCTCCGTGAGCATGTACTCCCAGCAGATCGATAAGCGCTATGCATCGTTTGAACTGCGCATCCCCGAAGAAAACCTGGACAGCTTCCTGAGCAGTCTGGACGGCATCGGCCGCACCACCGACCGCTACGAGACCGCAACCGATAAAACCACGCAGTACGCCGATACGCAGCTGCGCCTGCAAACGCAGCTGGATAAAATGACCCGCCTGCAGGAACTGCTGCTGAAGGCCGAAAGCGTGGAGGATCTGCTGGATATCGAAAGCGAGATCGCCGATACGCAGTACGAAATCGACAGCCTGCAGTCATCCCTGAACTATATCGACCGGCAGGTGGATTACGCAACGGTGAGCGTGTACCTGCAGGAACAGACCCCGAGCGATACCGCCGCCGCGGAGGATATCACCATCGGCGAGCGGCTGGTAAACGGCCTGAAGGCCTCCCTGGAATGGCTGGGCGGGTTCTTTGAGAACATGCTCGTGTTCCTGATCGCCGCCGCGCCCGTGCTTATCCCGCTGATTATCGCTTATATTGTATACCGCATCGTGCGCAAGCGCCGCAAGGCCAAAAAACAGTCCTGAGGAGGTACCGTTCATGAAAAAGCTTCTTGGCATTCTGGTTATCATTGCACTTTGTACCCTGTCCGTGTCCGCGCTTGCGGCGGGCGATACCGTTACCGCGACCGGCAGCGCGACCGTGATACTGGTCCCCGATATGGCGACCTTTTCCATCGGCGTTACCACGCAGGCCACCTTGATCGCCACCGCGCAGGCCGCCAACAACGCCGCCATGCAGGCGATCATCGCAGCGCTTACCTCGCTCGGCGTAGCGCCGGAGGACCTGCAGACCGACCAGTATTCCATCTATCCCGTGTATGACTATCAGGATTACTCCCAGACGGTGAAGGGCTACGAGATCAGCAACACCATCACGGTGACCGTCCGCGCGCTGGACCAGGCGCCCTCGCTGCTGGACGCCGCTGTGGAAGCCGGCGCGAATACCGTGTACAGCCTCGGCTTTCAGAGCTCCCAGGAGGACGCCGCGTATGAACAGGCGCTCAAGGCCGCCGCGCAGGACGCACTGCGCAAGGCCGCGCTGATGGCGCAGGCCATCGGCAGGGAAGCCGGCGGCGTACTCTCGCTTGCGGAGAACACAAACATCTCCGTATCCTACTCCGGCATCCGTGAGTACTCGCTGGATTCCTCGTATGCCACGCCCATCGAAAGCGGCACGATCACGGTTACGGCGGAGGTTGTGGCAGTGGTGCAAATGAACTAGTTTCATTGATTTCACCATCCCGGCGTGCTACAATACCGCTATGGATGAACGATTGGTTTCCGCCGCCGAAGATGCGCTGCGGCGCGCGGAAATGCTCAGCGAAACGGCAACGGTCCTGGTCGCCCTCAGCGGCGGCGCGGATTCCGTTGCCCTTTTGCTTGCCATGCTGGAACTGAAGGAAAAATACGGCTTAGCCGTATATGCCGTGCACGTGGAACACGGCCTGCGCGGTGAAGAATCGCTTGCCGACGCCGCTTTCTGCGAAGCGCTGTGCGGGCGCCTGCACGTGCCTTTCGCCTGCGACCACGCCAACCTCCGGGGCGGCATGGACGACGCGGGCGCGGAAGCGGCGGCGCGGGAGGCGCGCTATACGCTGCTGCTCGCCCGCGCGAAGACCTGTGGCGCGGACGCGCTGCTGCTTGCCCATCATCAGGACGACCAGGCCGAGACCGTGCTCCAGCGCCTGCTGCGCGGCAGCGGCGCGCGGGGCCTGAGCGGCATGGAGGAGACCGCCGTCCGCGACGGCGTGACGCTGATCCGTCCCTTCCTCTCCCTGCCCAAGCAAGTATTGATCAATGCGCTGGAAGGAACGGACTACCGCATCGACGAATCAAATCTCTCCCCCGTATGCCAGCGCAACCGGATACGGCTTGCGATCATGCCTAAACTAATCGAAGAAAATCCGGCAGCCATTGCGCACATCGCGCAGTCCGCCGCGCTGCTGCGGCTGGACGAAGCCTGCCTGCAAAAACAGGCGGACGCGATTCTTCAGAACGCGCTGATTGACAAACCGCCTTATTTTTGTTTACATAGAGAAGCCGTACAGGATACCGACGCGGCCGTCGCGTTGCGCGCGCTGCGCAGCTTCGCGGAGCTGGGTATGCAAAAAAGCGGCGACGCGCCCGACGAGTTCTCCCTGTCCGCCGATGATTCCCTAAAGCTGCTTACGCTCTTGTCTGCGTCGGAAAGCTCGGTCTGCAACCTGCCCGGCGCGTTGCACGCCACGGCGACCCGGCGCTTCATCCACCTCACGCGCATGGAAGGCGACGCGCCGCTTACCGACGTGCCTCTGCTGCCCCCGCAGCCGCTGGAAACGGAGCTTTCCTCCTTGCCGTTCGGGGAGATTGCCCTGCACATGATGCCGCACGCGCCCGGCGGCGTGTGCCCGGACGGCAAACGCACCGTGGTGCTCACCCGCAGCCTGATTAAAACCGCCGTGATGCGCCAACCCAGGCCGGGCGACGTGATCCGTCCCTTCGGCGCGGAGGGCCAAAAGCCGCTGCGCCGCTACCTGATCGACAAGAAGCTCGATCAGCCCTTCCGCAGGCACCTGCCTGTCGTAGCCGTCGGCAAGGATGTGCTGTGGGCCGTAGGCGTCGGCGCGGCGGAGAGTACCCGTATGATGCACGAGCCGTCCATACTGTTCACTCTGCAGGGCGCGCTGCCCTGGTGTGAAACCAAGCATAAAAGGAGTACGCCATGAAACAGGATTGCCCAATGTACGAGGACCTTTCAGAAATCCTCATCACCGAGGAGCAGATCAAAAACACCGTGAAGAATCTCGGCGCGCGGATCACGCGGGATTATCAGGGGAAAAACCCGCTGTTGATCTGTATCCTCAAGGGTTCGTCTGTTTTCTTTACCGACCTCATCCGCGAGATCGATATGCCGCTGGATATTGATTTCATGGCGATCTCCAGCTATGGCCCCAACACCGTAAGCGGCGAAGTGCGGCTGGTGAAGGACCTGGACTGCAGCATCGAGGGCCGCAACGTGCTGATTGTGGAAGATATCGTGGACTCGGGCAAGACCCTGGCGTATTTAAAACGCATCCTCAACAACCGCGGCGCGGCGAGCATCCGCATCATCTCGCTGCTGGACAAGCCCTCCTGCCGTACGGTGCCCCTGGCTGTGGATTATATCGGCTTTGAGATCCCCAACGCGTTCGTGGTCGGCTACGGCCTTGACTTCAACGAAAAATACCGCAACCTCCCCGTGATCGGGGTGCTAGATGAAAAGATGTATAAATAGAAAAACGATAGGGGTTTCACCCCTATAACCCCGACAAGGGCGATTGCCCTTGACCCATCATAAATGCCGCGCAATAACGCGGCATTTTGTGTGGGGTTCAGGGGCACCGCCCCTGATCAGGGTCTTAGGGGCGAAGCCCCTAAACGTACTTCCTACTTTAGCAACTTCACCATGATTGCTTTTTGCGCGTGGAGGCGGTTTTCGGCTTCGTCGAATATGTCGGCGGCGTGGGCTTCGAATACGTCGTCTGTAATTTCCTCGCCGCGGTGCGCGGGCAGGCAATGGAGCACCATCGCGTCCGGTTTGGCGGCGGCCATCACGGCGCCGTTCACCTGGTAGTTTTGGAATGCTTTGGCGCGCTCCTCGGCCTCGGCCTCCTCGCCCATGCTCGCCCACACGTCGGTGTAGAGGATGTCTGCGTCCCCGGCTGCTTCGAGCACGTCCTGCCCGACTATCAGAAGCCCGCTTTCCATGCCCCAGGCGACGAGTTTCGCATCGGGTTCGTAGCCCTTAGGACAGGCGACGGAGATATTCATGCCCACCTTCACGCAGCCCGCGATCAGGCTGTTGGCCATGTTGTTGCCCGCGCCGACGAAACAGAGCTTCAAACCTGCAAGCTTCCCCTTATGTTCGCGTATCGTCATCAGGTCGGCCAGCACCTGGCAGGGATGCGCGTAATCCGTCAACCCGTTGATGACGGGGACGGAACCGTACTTCGCCAGGTCTTCCACGTCCTGCTGGGCGAAGGTGCGGATCATGATGCCGTCCACGTAACGGCTCAGCACGCGCGCGGTGTCCTTGATCGGCTCGCCGCGCCCAAGCTGCAGGTCGCGGCCGGACAGAAAGAGCGCGTGCCCGCCCAACTGCGACATGCCGACCTCAAAGGACACGCGGGTGCGCGTGGACGACTTCTGGAAGATCATCCCCAGCGTCTTTCCCGCAAGCACCGGATGCGCGACGCCCTGTTTCTGCTCGGCTTTCAGCCGGTCTGCCAGGTCCAGAAACGCTATGATCTCTTCTGTGGAATAATCCGTCAATTTCAGGAAATGTTTCATCTAGAGAACCTCCTTGATCACGGCTGTCGCCTGTTTAAGCTGCTCCCAGGAAATGGTCAGGGGCGGCAGCAGGCGCAGCTTTTCCTTGGCGGTCAGGGTCACGACGCCCTTGTCTAGCAGCGTTTGCACAAGGGTTTTAGCATCCTTGTCCGTCTCAATGCCCAGCATCAGCCCGTAGCCCGTGATACGCTTCACAGACGGACACGCGCCGAGTTCCGCCCTGATATACTCGCCCTTTTTCACAACTTCGGATAAAAGATCGTCCGTCAGTTGATTAAGCACCGCGACGGCCGCCGCCGCGCACACAGGATTGCCGCCGAAGGTCGAGGCGTGCGTTCCGGCGGACAGCGTTTGTTGCACTTTCTCTCCCAGCAGGCAGGCGCCCATCGGTAGCCCGCCGGCCAGCCCCTTGGCGGTGGAGACGATATCCGGCAGGATGCCGAATTGCTGGTACCCGAACAGCGTGCCCAGGCGCCCGTTGCCGGTCTGCACCTCGTCCGCGATCAGGAGTACGTCTAGCTTTTGCGTCATTTCACGCGCGGCCTTGATATAGTCCGCGTCCAGCGGCTCCACGCCGCCCTCGCCCTGCACGACCTCGATCATCACCGCGCATACGGGATACTGCTCGAGCGCATTTTTCAATGCCTGAATATCGTTGGGCGGCACGTGCACGAAGCCCTCGGGGAACGGCCCGAAGTGGTGGTGGTAATGCTCCTGCCCGGTTGCGGCCAGCGTTGCGATCGTTCGCCCGTGGAAACTCTCCAAAAGCGTGACGATCACGGGTTTTGCGTCTTCCCCGTGTTTGTCGGAGTAATACTTGCGCGCGGCCTTGATAGCGCACTCGTTGGCCTCCGCGCCCGAATTGCCGAAAAACACCTTCTTCAAGCCGGAACGCTTGCACAGGATCTCCGCCAGCTCGCCCTGCGGCTGGGTATAGTAGAGGTTGGACACGTGGGCAAGCTTACCCGCCTGCCCGCACACGGCTTCTTCCCACGGCCCGTTGCCGTAGCCCAGCACGTTCACGGCGATGCCGCTTCCCATGTCGGTATAGGCCTTGCCCTCGTCGTCAAAAAGCGTCGCGCCTTCGCCGCGCACGAACGCCACGTCGAACCGCGCATAGGTCGGGGCGATATAGTTTTTCTCCTGTTCCTTTATCTTACTCATTGATTTCTCCAATCTAGCGCCTATTCGTGCGTGAACATAGTTCCTACCCCTTCATCCGTCAGGCATTCGATCAGGATCGCGTGCTTCACGCGCCCGTCGATGATGAACACCTTCTGCACGCCGCGTCGGATGGCCTCGATGCAGCACTCCACCTTGGGAATCATGCCACCCGAGATCACCCCCTCGGAAATCAATGCGGGCGCGTCCTGAACGGGAACCACGCTGATAAGGGAGCTTTCGTCCCCCGGGTCGCGCAGCACGCCGCGGATATCGGTCATGTTGATCAGGCTCTCGGCCGAAAGCGCGGCTGCGATGCGCGCGGCGGCCGTATCGGCGTTGATGTTGTAGACGTTGCCCTGGTCGTCGCCGCCGACGGTGGAGATGACGGGGATATAGCCCTTCTCCAGCACGTCCAGGATCGGCTGCACGTTCACGTCGGTGATCTCGCCCACATAGCCGTGCACGCCGTCGCGCTTTTTGGCGGTGATCATATGCCCGTCCAGCCCGCACAGGCCGATGGCCTTGCCGCCGATGGACTGCAGCGACGCCACCAGATTTTTACCGACCTTCCCGGCCAGCACCATCTGCACGATCTCGGCGGTCTCGCGGTCGGTCACGCGCAGGCCGTCGATGAACTCGATCTGCTTGCCGAGCTTTTTGAGCATCTCGCTGATCTCGGGTCCGCCGCCGTGCACCAGCACCACGCGGATGCCGACCAGCTGCAAAAGATGCAGGTCGCCCATCACGGCGCGCTCGAGTTCCTTGGTCTGCATCGCGCTGCCGCCGAACTTGATGACGACGATCTTGCCCGCGTACTCCTGTATATAGGGAAGCGCCTGAATCAGCACCTCCGCGCGCTCGTTGATTGTCATGGTCATGCTTATCCCTCCATCTCAGGTGCGGTAGTCGCCGTTGATGCGCACGTAATCATAGGTCAGGTCGCAGCCCCAGGCGGCGGCTTGCGCCCCGCCGTCGCGGAGTTGCACCAGGATGTCGATCTCGTCCTCGCGGAGGATGTCGGAGGCCACGGCCTCGTCAAAGGGGATGCTTCGACCGGCTTTGCACACGGCTAAAAGCCCCGCCTTGCTCCGGAACTGGATATCGACCTTTTCCACATCCACCTCCGCGCCGGAGTAGCCGATGGCGCACAGCACGCGCCCCCAGTTGGCGTCCGCGCCGAAGAACGCGGATTTGACCAGCGACGAGCAGACGACGCCCTTGGCGGCGGCCTTCGCGCTTCTTACGTCCTTCGCGCCGGTCACGGTGCACGTGATCAGCTTGGTCGCGCCCTCGCCGTCCCTGGCCATCATGCGGCAGAGTTTTTCGCACACGGCGCGCAGCGCGGCTTGAAACGGCGCGGTATCGGCGGACGCCGCGTTTCCGGCCATGCCGTTGGCAAGAATGGCGACCATGTCGTTGGTGGAGGTGTCGCCGTCCACCGAGAGCATGTTGAAGGTGTCCTTCACGGTTTCCGACAGCGCGTCCTGCAGCGCTTCGGGGGTAATTTTAGCGTCGGTGGTCAGGAAGCAAAGCATGGTCGCCATGTCGGGATGGATCATCCCGCTGCCCTTGGCCATGCCACCCAGCGTGCAGATGACGCCGCCCATTTCAAACTCCACCGCGACCTCCTTGGGCACGGTGTCGGTGGTCATGATCGCCTGGGCGGCGTGGTGCCCGCCGGATGTATCCAGCGCGGCGGCAAGCGCTCCCATACCGTCCATAAACGGCTGAAGCGTCATCGGCTGCCCGATGACGCCCGTGGACGCGACGATTACGTCGTTTGCCTTAACGCCCGTGTGTTTCTCCACCAGCGCGCACATGCCCTCGGCAATCTCGATGCCGTTATCGTTACAGGTATTCGCATTGCCGGAATTGCAGACGATGGCCTGCGCCGTGCCGTTTTTAAGGTTTTGCTTTGTCACCAAAAGCGGCGCGCCCTTGACCAGGTTCTGCGTGTAGCAGCAGGCCGCCGATGCGGGCGTATCGCTTACGATGAGCGCCACGTCCCGTTTGCCCGGTTTTTTCCGTATGCCCAGGTGCTCGCCCGCGGCCCTGTATCCTTTCGCGGCCGTAACGCCGCCCTCTATGAATTGCATCTATGTTACTCCTTCTTGTATCCCGAGCATGAGGTCTAAATTCTGTATCGCCATGCCGCACGCACCTTTGCCTAAATTATCAAATAAGGCGCAAGCGATCATCCGCTCCCCGTTGCCCGTGAGGAAAATCTCCATTTCGTCCGTATCAGCCAGCTTGTCGGCGGCGATGATCGTTTCGGGATTCGGCTTCAGAACCCGCATCATCGCCTTGCCTCGGTAATGCGCGCGGTAGACGTCGGTCAGCGCGTCCATATCCATCGGCCTTCGCATCAGCGACGGATGCAGCGGGATGGTGACAAGCATCCCGTTATAGAAATCCGCGACGACCGGCTGGAGCACGGGCGCATGTGTAAGCCCGCATACCCTGACGATCTCGGGGATGTGCTTGTGGTTCTGGGCGAGGGCATAGGCGCGCGGCGCGGAGACATCGTCTCCTTTATCATATTCAGCAATCATGGTTTTGCCGCCCCCGGAATACCCGGTGATTGAGCTGATGCTTATGGGCATATCGCTTGCGATGATCCCAGCCGTCAGCAGCGGATACAACAGCGCGATCGCGCCCGCGGCGTGGCAGCCGGTGTTGGCGACGCGCGCAGAATGAGCAATGGCCTCCTCGTGCGCGGTGGAAAGCTCGGGGAAGCCATAGGCAAAGCGCTCGTCCGTGCGGAACGCCGTGGATGTGTCCAGCACTTTCGCGTTATGATCGCCCAGCGCCCGTATGAACGCGCGGCTGGCGTCGTCCGGCAGGCAGAGGACGGTGACGTCCGCCTGTTTCGCAAGCGCCGCCTGCGCGTACGCATCCTTGCGTTTTTCCTCCGCCAGGCATAGAAGCTCCAGATCCGGCCGTGCTTTCAGCCTGTCCCAGATCCGAAGTCCCGTCGTGCCGCCGGAGCCATTGATGAACACCTTGAACATGATTATTTACCTTTACCCAACTTCTTTGCCCTGACGACCGCCGGCAGGCCGAACAGCGTAATGAAGCCTGCCGAGTCGTTCTGGTCGTAGACCTCGTCCTCATTGAAGGTGGCGATCTCCTCGGAATAGAGGCTGTAGGGGCTTTCGATGCCCGCGGGCATCACGTTGCCCTTGTAAAGCTTGAGCGTCACCTCGCCGGTGACGAACTCCTGCGTTTTGTCCACAAAGGCGGACAGCGCCTCGCGCAGCGGCGTGAACCAATGGCCGAAGTACACAAGCTCTGCGTAGCGGTTGGCGACGACTTCCATATAGTGCTGCGTGTCGCGGTCGAGGCACAGGCTTTCCAGCGCCCGGTGCGCGAAGTACAGGATGGTGCCGCCGGGGGTCTCGTACACGCCGCGGCTCTTCATACCCACAAGGCGGTTTTCCACCATGTCCACGATGCCCACGCCGTTGGCGCCGCCGAGCTGGTTGAGTTTTTCGATCAGCGCGACGGGGCCGAGTTTCTCCCCGTCCACCGCCGTAGGGATGCCCTGTTCAAAGGCGATTTTCACATAGGCCGCCTTGTCCGGCGCCCGCTCGGGGCTTACGCACATCTCCAAAAATCCGGGTTTCTGATAGGTCGGCTCGTTTTGCGGGTTCTCCAGGTCCATGCCCTCGTGGGAGAGGTGCCAGAGGTTTTTGTCCTTGGAATAGTTGGTTTCCCTGTTGATTCTCAGCGGGATGTTATGCGCCTCGGCGTAGGCGATCTCGTCCTCGCGGCTCTTGAGCTCCCACTCGCGCCACGGGGCGATGATCTTTATGTCCGGCGCGAAGGCCTTGATCGCGAGCTCGAAACGCACCTGGTCGTTGCCCTTGCCGGTGCAGCCGTGGCAGATGGCGTCGGCGTTTTCCCTGAGTGCGATCTCCACGATTCGCCTGGCGATCAAAGGGCGCGCGAAGCTGGTGCCCAAGAGGTACTGCCCCTCGTACACCGCGCCCGCCTTCATGGTGGGGTAGATGAAATCGGTGACGAATTCCTCTTTGAGGTCTTCCACATACAGCTTGCTCGCGCCGGTGCGCAGGGCCTTTTCTTCAAGCCCGTCCAGCTCCGCGCCCTGCCCCAGGTCAGCCGAAACCGCAACCACTTCGCAGCCGCCGTAGTTCTCCTTCAGCCACGGGATGATGACCGAGGTATCCAGCCCGCCGGAGTACGCAAGCACCACTTTTTTGATCGCCGCCTTGTCCACTGCCGCATGCCTCCCTGAATAATTATTCGTAAATTATGCATGAAAAGCGGGTGTTTGTCAAGGTTTTTCCATGTGCCGAATGTCTATTTTCATACCAATTATAACCCCTCACGGCAAGGAACGCAAAAAAAGAATCCGGCGCCGTGCGCCGGACCCGTTTCGCATTGCCTTGTTAGGGCCGTAGTTTCCGCGTTTCCATGTAATAACGCTTCTCGTGCGCTTCGCCGAGCGAGAAAGTTTTGCGCGGCAGCACGCTCAAGGCCCCGATGGCCGGGAATAATTCGCCTTTATGCAGCGCGGGCAGCAAAAACGCCACAGTGTTTGGCTGCGCGGCCAGCGCGCGCGCCGCGCCCTCGCCGTGCACGTAGTCCAGTTTCAGTCCGGAGCGGCCCCGCATCCATTCGTCCAGAAACGTCTGCAGCGTTCCCACCGCCAGCGGATACCCCGAGCCCGCGATGTTAAGCTCCACTTCCTTGCCTTCATATACGACGGTGATGCAATGCGTGTCTTCCGCCCCCGCCAGCGTCCAGCCTTTGCTCACGGCATAGCTTTCGATCTCCGATAACAGGTCATCGCCGTCGAAGCCGAAGAGCACGCGGTGGATGGGCGCAAAGCACAGCGCGTCGTCGTGGATGTTTTCGATCTCCACCATGGCAAAGCGTGCCGGGTGGTTTGCCTGCGCCCCGGGGGTAAGCGTTTGCTTTACTTCCTCCCAGTAGCTCTTGGCGGCGGCCAGGCTGTGGTTGCCGTCGCCCACGGCAAAGAGGATGCCGCCCTGTTGTTTCAATACTCCAAACGCGTCATAAACGCTTTGAATATCGTTGGGATCGGTCACGGCGTAGCCGGTCAGCTGCCCGCCGTTCATCATCAGGGGGAAGTCGTACAGTTTTTCAAGCGAAGCGCGCTTCGCAAACAAAGGTTCGGCGACGCTGTGCATCCTGTCGTCGATCAGCAGCAGCACGTGGCTTGTTTCAAGCTCCGCACCCTTACGGATCATAAGCCGCGGCGGGATACGCTCCATGATGGTGCCTTCGGTCGCGTGCACCGGCAGCTTGCTGCCCGCGCGGTAATCGTAACATTCCAGGTCCATCAGTGCCACAAGCCCCAGCCGCGCGCCCTCACCGGTAGAGCGCTCCACCAGCACGAAGCCTTTTTTCACCCGCGGCGTCAGGACGCCGTTTTGCAGGTAGCCGCGCATGGTTTCGTGGATTCTCGGGATGCGCTGCGCCGCCTCGTCCAGATAGATTTCCGGCAGCACCAAACGCAGGGCGGAGGGTTTGTCCCCCGCCTGCATTTCCGCCTCCTGCCAGTAGGCAGGCTGCGATGTATATTGATCGCAGGCCACGCAGGCCCACGCGGTAAGGTCTACGGTTTGGTTTGGAAGCAGAAGCTCCCCGGCTCTGATGCAACCGTCCCGCATGCTATCATCCTCCTCAAGGGTGTTCTTCTTGCCTATTCGCCGCAGTATATATGCTTTCCTGTTGCTTGCAGTTCATCAGCTTGCTCAAAAGGCTTAAGATGCTAAGCGGCAAGTGTTGCGAGGCTTGAGCTTACTAAATTCGTAAGTGATGGCCTCGCAATCACGCAATCAACAACGCAGATCGGGCTTTTTCAGTATGCTGATTGGATATAACCGTCGTATTCGCCCTCCCGCAGCATCCGGCAGACGATGATGATGCGGCTGGTGTCCGTGCCGTCGGAGACGGTAACAAGCGTCAGCAGGCGGTCGGTCGCCTGTACGCCGACGTCGAACCCGTATTGGCTGCGCTCGATGGCCCTGGCTGCGTAGTCCAGCATCTCCTCATCCGTGGCAAAGGAGAGGGCTTGCGTATCGAAATAATCGGCCGACGCCGGATCGCTTGAGGACGATATCACGGCGACGATCACGTAACGCGCCTCCTCGTAGAGGCTGTCAAAGGACAGGAAGGCGTGCTGCTTCCCGAAATCGACGCCCCCGCTGACGTAGTTTTTCAGCGGCGCGAAGGTCTTGCCTTCGTAGGACGTGCGCCCGTAGAGCAGGATGTTCTCCGGCGGCCGGCGGAAGATAAGGTTCTGGTCGGCGAACACCGCGCCGTAGCCGGAATGCACGTCCAGTGCGTTATGGTTGAGGTAATAGGTATTGTTGCGCATGACGACGGTCTCGTCCAGGATTCCGTCGATCACAAGCCGTCCGACGACGTCCGGGTTTTCCGCCTGCAGGGCGGCGATCTCTTCGCGGACGATCAGCAGCGGGTTGTCGGGATACCGGTCCAGCCTGTAGCGCGGGGCGGGCGTGACGCTTCCCGGCTCGACCGATTGTCCGGCGTCCGCCCCATCGTTCATCGCGGCGATCAGCGGATCGTTCTGCTCAATACGCGCGGTCGGCGTCGGCGTGCTTACGGGGACGGGCGAGGCTGTGGGCGGGTAGGTTTCCCCCGCCGGGCGCAGGGCCACGGCCTCCACGTTTTCGGAAAAGTCCTCGTTGTGTTCCTTCAGATAGAGTTCCCTGTACTCGTTGAGCTGCGTTTCGCTTTCCAAAACGTCCCGGGCGATGCGGTACACCTCCACCGCGCAGAACAAAAGCCCCGCGACGCAGCTTAAAATCACCGCGATACGCCACGGTTCCCGCTTCTTTTTCGGGGGCGGCGGCGGCTGAGGCGGAGGTTCTTCGAAAAACTCCGGTTCGTTTTGGAAAAACTCCGGATCGTGCCCGCTCGGTCCGACGTTCCCGGCATCGTTGTATCCGCTGTATTCGTCGTAAACGTCGGGCATCTCCCGGCTGATATCGAGCATGGGCTTGAAGTACTTCTCCTCCTGCAGCACCTCCGGCTCCCGGGCGACGGGAAAGGCGGTCTCCCCGCCCTGCCACCCCATCTCCTGCCAGGGATTATAGGCGCCGCCGTCAGGGTTTTCTTTTGACGGCGGTTTCGATTCGATCAGCCCGAAGTCCCGCCCGTTCTGTGCGGGCGGCTCGTCCTCCCTGTCCGGATGCAGGCGGTAAGGCATGCCGGGAACGGGCACCGAAGGATTTCGGCGCGGCGTTCTTCCGGTATGATCCCGATCCGATCTCATGCTTTCGCCCTCTTATGCTCTTTGATACCCTCATACTACCGTTGAAAACAATAAGCGTCAAGATATGCGCCATCCGCGATGACCGGATTAGAGTAGTTTTATATTCTGTAAAACGGAACGGAAGAAATTCAGAAACTCCGGCGTTGTGCTGGACACGCGTCTGGCGTCCAGATTATAGTAATACTTGCCCGAAACGATCTCCACCGAAAGGCTGTCCAGCGGAAAGCCGTCCCTGCGTTTCGGATGCGGGACGGCGGACAGGATAAAGGGATCGCCTGCCAGCTCGTCCCCCATGGATTGATATACATGGTTTTCGTCGATCTTGAGGTAAACGGCGTTGCGGTATACAGCGTGGCACCGGCCGCCGCATTCACGGGCGATCGCGGCATAGTATGCGATCATCTCGTCGTCCGTCATCTTGTTTCCGTTGACCGTCCGCACATGGACGCCCGGCTGCCGCACATCGTCCAGCTCTTCGATATACAGCCCGGAATCGCACGAGAAAACCGGCTGATGCAGGATATCGTAATACGCGGCGGCCTTGATCGTGGCATTCTCCAGCGGATCGTTGCCGATTTCGTCGATCCCGGGCACTTCGCCGATCACGGTATTGATCCCGGCGATTTCCAGGGGCAGCGGCGCAAGCATATCTTTCATATGCCGCAGTTTCGCCGGATTCCCGGTCCCGTAGATCAGCCGCATCTGTTTTCACCTCTCCGCTGCCTTTCATTATCACATATCCGACAAACGAACACAAGATTTTCCTGCGGCGTATGTGCTGCCTCCGGCGCCTGCTGCGTTGATTTACAGGTTTGACATCCCACCGCGCAAACCCTATAATAACAAGGTATGCAACCATTAGAAGACAAGGGGAGAAGACCATGAAACTCTCGAATTCCGGCCAGCTGCGCGCGATGTTTCTCAAGTTTTTTCAGGATAAGGGTCACGCGTTGATCTCTTCGGCGTCGCTGGTGCCGGAAAATGATCCGTCGGTGCTGTTCACCATGGCGGGCATGCACCCGCTGGTGCCCTACCTGCTGGGGCAGAAGCACCCCGAGGGCAAGCGCCTCGTCAACGTCCAAAAGTGCATCCGCACCGATGATATCGACGACGTGGGCGACCAAAGCCACCTGACCTTTTTTGAGATGCTTGGCAACTGGTCGCTTGGAGACTATTTCAAAAAGGAAATGATCCCCTGGAGCTGGGAGTTTTTGACGAGCGAGGACTACTTGGGCCTGGATAAAAACAAGCTGGCGTTTTCTGTATTCGCGGGCGACGAGAACGCCCCGCGCGACGAGGAAAGCGCGCAGCTCTGGCGCGAGCAGGGTGTCAAGGATGAGCACATCTTTTTCCTCCCCGCTAAAAACAACTGGTGGGCGCCCGGCCCCACAGGCCCCTGCGGCCCGGATTCGGAGATGTTCATCATCACCGACAAGGAGCCCTGCGGCCCGGGCTGCTCGCCCGCCTGCGACTGCGGACGCTATCTGGAGATCTGGAACGACGTGTTCATGCAGTACAACAAAACGCCCGACGGCGTGCTGCACCCGCTGCCCCTGCCCAACGTCGATACCGGCATGGGGCTGGAGCGCACCATCTGCGTGCTTCTGGGCAAGGACAACGTATACGAGACCGATTTGTTTGAAACTATCTTCGCGAAGATCGCCGAACTGAGCGGCAGGACCTATCCGGAAAATAAAAAGGCGTTCCGCATCGTAGCCGACCACATGCGCACGTCCAGCTTCATCCTGGGCGACGACCGGGGCATGGCGCCCTCCAACGTAGGCCAGGGCTATGTGCTGCGCCGCCTTATCCGCCGCGCGGTGCGCTACGGCATGGAGCTCAATCTCCCCGCCGGATTTACGGGTCAGATCGCGCAGGTGATCATCGATCAGTACAAAACTGTATATCCCGAACTGGAGCGCAACAGCGCGTTCATCCTGGAGCAGCTCGCCATGGAGGAGATCCGCTTCGCCAAGACCCTCGAGCAGGGCACGCGGGAGTTTGAAAAGATCGTAAGCCGCCTTTCCGGCACGCAGATTGACGGCGTCAGCGCGTTCCACCTGTACGACACCTACGGCTTCCCTATCGAGATGACCGCAGAACTCGCTAAGGAACACGGGCTGGCCGTGGATATGAAGGGTTATGAGGCAAGTTTTAAAGAGCACCAGGAAAAGAGCCACGCCGGCGCGGAGCAGACCTTCAAGGGCGGCCTCGCCGACCATTCGGAACAAACCACGAAACTGCACACCGCGACCCATCTGCTGCACCAGGCGCTGCGGCAGGTGCTGGGCGGCGAGGTGGCGCAGAAGGGCTCCAACATCACCACCGAACGCCTGCGGTTCGACTTTTCTTTCGGCCGTAAAGTAGAAAAAGAAGAACTGAAGCAGGTGGAGGATATCGTTAACGGCGTGATCGCCGCCGCCATGCCCGTA
>JAFGGL010000067.1 GCA_016930575.1 Clostridiales bacterium
GGCTTCTTCGGCGTCCTTGTCTTCACGCTGAGGCATACGCCGCGTTTCTGCGGGCAGCTCTGCAGGATAGGAGACATGGATTTCTCCACCAATTTCTTACGCCCCTTGCGAACCAACTGATTGATCGTGGGCAAATATAACACCTCCGAGTTATTTATCCATAAAGCTCCGCAACCCCTGGAGCGATATGACGGGTAATGGGCGGCTACGAAAGAATGGCCGCTGTGGCGGTCTTGACGGCGATCAGGCAGGCCTTGCCCAGCGCTTCCATACTGTCCAGGGAGATCACAGGCACTCCGTGTTCCTCACAGGCCTGCTCGACCTGCCGGTAGATGAACTCGTCGGCGTCCTTGCAAAGGTAGACTTCCTTCGCCTGCCCCGCCTTTACCGCGCGCAGCACCTGCTTTAAACCGACCACGCGTTTGGCCGGGTTCCGAAGCGCTTCGTCCATGCCGGGTTCACCCCTCAAAGTGGCTTGCCGTCTGCCGTTGCCGGCGTTTTACCGCGTTGCCGATTACGGACAGATGCACATAAAGGGCAACTGTAACATATTATCACCGGTTTCTATGCTTGTCAATCGTTTCATGTAAAAGAAACCACGGTCCGTCCGGCATTTGCGGGCTTGCGGCCGGATGCTTCTCTCCTGTCCTGGCAAAATAGCCTGTCCGTGTCATACGTAAACCTGCACAAATATTCACGATAATTTTCTACACTATCGCGTTACCGCGTTACTTGACTAAAGCGCTTTAATATGATATGATGCTCCCGGACCTGATGATCAATACTGCCTATCCATCATTTTGGAGGAACCAATGGCTCCCACCGAAAGCAAACGAAATCAACTGCTGACCGGGCTTCGTAACCTGTACGAAAGCCTTGGCTATACGCGCTTTTCCATGCGCCGCTTTGAAGAATACGGCCTGTATCTGGAAAATAAGAGTTTTTTAAAGAGCGAGAACGTGCTTACCTTCACCAATCCGGACGGCAAGCTGATGGCGCTCAAGCCGGACGTAACCCTGTCCATCGTCAAGCACGCGCGCAGGGAACGTGAAGGCATGGAACGCGTGTATTACCAGGAAAGCGTGTACAGCTATTCAGCGGTTAACCGCGAAGTGACAGAGATCGAGCAGATGGGCGTGGAAGCCATGGGCGACGTGGACGCGTACGTCGTCTCGGAAGTCGTGCGGCTGGCAGTAGAAAGCCTCAAGCGTATCGGCCTCCCCTATGTGCTGGACGTCAGCCACATGGGTTTCACCGCCGGGCTTATGGACGGCGCCGGACTGACGCCCGAGCAGCAGGCGGAGACGCTTTCGCTGGTCCGCAGAAAGAACGCGCACGAGCTGGAAGCGTATCTGAAAGACCAGCGGATCGCGCCGGATCCGGCGAAGCGCATCGTGCTGATGACGAAACTCGCGGGCCCGTTCAGCCAGGTATTCCCCGCTGCTCAGAATCTATCAACAAACGAGCAGACCGCAACCGCGCTGGACGAGTTAAGAGTACTGTACGATACGCTGGACGGCGCCGCCGGCGCGATCAGGCTGGATCTATCCATGCTCAACGAGCTGGATTATTACAACGGCATCGTGTTTCAGGGGTATGTGCAGGGCGCGCCCCGCGCGGTGCTTTCCGGCGGGCGGTATGATCTGCTGATGCGCCGCTTCGGCAAGAACGCCGACGGCATCGGCTTCGCCGTGTATCTGGACGAACTCAGCCGCACGCTTTCCGACCGCCGCGCGCTGGACGCCGACGCGCTGGTGCTCTACCGGGACGGCGACGATCTGAAAGCGCTGCACCAGGCGGTATTCGACCTGGCGGCGCAGGGTTTGCGGGTGATCGCCCGTAAAGGCGTATCCGCCGGGGATCTGAAGGTCGGGAAAGCCCTGCGCTTTGCAAACGGCGCGCTCAGGGAGGTGCGCTGATGTTTACCATCGCATTGCCCAAAGGCAGGCTCGTTAACAAGGTGTGCAAGCTGTTCGCCGCCTGCGGATTCGACTGCGAAGACGTGCTGGCCGACGACCGCCGCCTGGTGAGTTTCTCGGGAGACGGCGGCGTGCGCTACCTGCTGGTCAAACCCAGCGACGTGGCGATCTACGTGGAGCGCGGCGCGGCGGACGCGGGCGTCTGCGGCAAGGACGTTTTGCTGGAAGGCGAAAACGACGTGTACGAGCTGATGAACCTGGGTTTCGGTAAATGCCGTATGTGCGTTGCCGCGCCCGTGGGTTTTAGGGAGAACCTGACAGCGCCGCTGCGGGTGGCGACCAAGTTCCCCAATATAGCCAAGGCGTACTATGCCGGCAAGAGCCGCGAGATCGACATCATCAAGCTGAACGGCTCCATCGAGCTCGCGCCCATCCTTGGGCTGTCCGACGTGATCGTCGATCTGGTGGAGACCGGCGCAACGCTCAGGCAAAACGACCTGGAGATCGTCGAGACCGTCCTTCCGGTCAGCGCAAGGCTGATCGCCAACAAGGCCTCCATGAAGTTCAAGGCCGCGGACATGCAGAAGCTGACGGACGCGCTCAGGCAAAAAGGAGAGACGGCATGATACGGATCGTGAAGTATACAGGCCAGCCGGTGGATACGCTGTTCAACCGGGCGTCCGCGCCCACGCGGGGCGTGACCGCCGCCGTGCAGGCGATCCTCGACGACGTGAAAGCACGCGGCGACGAGGCTGCGAAGGAATACACCCAGCGGTTTGACGGCGCAAAGCTCGCGGCGCTTGCCGTGCCAGAACAGGAGATTGAAGCCGCGTACAAACGCGTCGATCCCGCGCTGATTCAAACCATGCGGCGCGCCGCCGGTAACATCACCCGCTATCACGGCATGCAGAAGCGCAAAGGCTTTATCGACGCGCGGGAAGACGGCGTTGTCCTCGGGCAGCGGATTTTACCGCTTGCAAGCGTAGGGCTCTACGTGCCCGGCGGCACGGCGCGCTATCCGAGTACAGTCTTGATGGCCGCCATCCCCGCGAAGATCGCGGGCGTAAAGCGCATTGTGATGGCCACGCCGCCCGAGAAGGACGGCAGCGTACCCGACATGCTGCTGGCCGCGGCGAAGATCGCGGGCGTTACGGACATTATCAGGATCGGCGGCGCACAGGCCGTCGCTGCGCTGGCCTTCGGCACGCAAAGCATTCAAAAAGCGGATAAGATCGTCGGCCCCGGCAACATCTACGTGACCACGGCCAAGCAGCTTTGCTTTGCGCAGGGCACGGTGGATATCGATACAACCGCCGGCCCCAGCGAAATTCTGGTCATCTCCGACGCCGCCACCACGCCCGCCTGGATCGCCGCCGACCTGCTCAGCCAGGCCGAGCACGACGTACTGGCGGCCTCGTGGCTGGTTACGGATTCTGAGGATTTGGCAAACAAAGTACAGGCGGAGATCGAAACGCAGCTCCCGCATCTCGAGCGCAAGGATATTGCGCGAAAGTCCATCGACAACAATGCGCGCATCATCGTCGTGCCTGATATAAAAACCGGCTGTGTAATCGCCAATGCCATCGCGCCCGAACACCTCGAATTATGCGTGAACGAGCCGTTTTCCTGGCTGCCGCTGATCAGGAACGCCGGCAGCGTGTTCCTGGGGTGCTGGTGCCCCGAAACCCTGGGCGACTACATCGCGGGTCCGAACCACACCCTGCCGACATCCGGCGCGGCGCGTTTCGCCTCACCGTTGGGCGTGGACGACTTCCAAAAACGCTCCAGCTACCTGTATTACACGCGCGAAGCGCTGATGAAAACCGGAGAGGACGCTAAGCGCTTTGCAAACAGCGAAGGGCTGACCGCGCACGCGCGCGCCGTAAGCATCCGCATGGAGGAAACACCATGAGCCGGTTTCTGATCGACCGCCTGCAATCCCTCGAGCCCTACGTACCCGGGGAACAGCCGCAGGATATGCGATATGTGAAGCTCAACACCAATGAGAGCCCGTTCCCGCCCTCCCCGCGCGTGGTGGATGCGCTGACCCGGCAGATTATCTCGCGGCTCAACCTCTACCCCGATCCGCTGGCGCAGACACTTCGGGAAACCATCGCGGCGGAATACGGCCTCGCGCCGCAAAACGTGTTCACGGGCAACGGCTCGGACGAGGTGCTGGCGTTCGCGTTCATGGCCTACGGGAGCGAACGCGGCTTCGCTTTCCCGGAGATCGGCTACGGCTTTTATCCGGTGTACGCGCGGTTGTACGGCCTGAAGCCGGCCGCCGTGCCGCTCAACAAGGATTTCAGCATACCCGCAGAGAAGTTCTGTAACCTCGGAAAGCCTATCGCCATCGCCAATCCAAACGCGCCGACCTCGCTTGCGATGAAGCGAAACGATATCGAACGCATTCTGCGGACCAACGCCGGTTCCGTCGTGCTGATCGACGAAGCGTACATCGACTACGGCGGGGAAAGCTGCCTGCCGCTGTTAAGCCGGTACCCCAACCTGCTGATCGTGCGCACTTACTCCAAGTCCCGCTCGCTTGCGGGCGGACGGTTAGGATACGCTCTGGCTTCGGCGGAGATCATCGACGACCTGAACCGCGTCAAGAATTCCTTCAATCCCTACTCCATCAACAGCCTGACGATGCTGGCGGGCATCGAGGCGATGCGTGACCGGGCGTACTTCACGGAGTGCGTGAACTCGACCATTGTGCAGCGGGAAAAAACCAAAGCAGACCTGCGCGGCCTCGGCTTTTCGGTGCTTGACAGCGCATCCAACTTCCTGTTCGCCGCCCCGCCGTATATGTCCGGCGAAGCCTACTACAAAGGGCTCAAGCAAAAGGGCGTGCTGGTGCGCTGGTTCGGCGATCCCAAGCTTAAGGACTATGTGCGCATCACCGTCGGAAACGAAACGCAGATGCGCGTACTGCTCGATAAAACCAAGGAACTCTTAGAGGAGGTCACCGCATGAGAACCGCAAGCATCAGCCGGACCACAGCGGAAACCGACATCTCCCTGAAACTGTCGCTGGACGGCATGGGAATGGCCGACATCAGCACGGGCTGCGGGTTCCTCGACCACATGCTTACGCTGTTTGCCAAGCACGCGCATTTTAATCTTTCGATCGCCTGTAAGGGCGACACGCAGGTGGACGACCACCACACCGTAGAGGACGTCGGCATCGCGCTGGGGCAGGCGTTGAAAGATGCGCTGGGCGATTTGCGCGGCGTGACGCGTTTCGGCGACTGCGCACTACCGATGGACGAAGCGCTTGTGATGGCCGCCGTGGACCTCAGCGGACGCGATGCTTTGGGCTTTGCCGCAGACCTTCCCTCGCAGAAGGTCGGAACGTTCGACACCGAACTGGTAAAGGAGTTCTTTCTGGCGCTGACGCGCGAGGCCTGTATCACCCTGCACCTCCGTCAACTTGCGGGCGAGAACACGCACCACATTCTGGAGGCCATGTTCAAGGGCGCGGCGCGCGCGCTGCGTCAGGCCGTGACCATCGATCCCGATTTCCAAAACGACATCCCTTCCACCAAGGGCACGCTCGGGGGTAAAGCGTGATCGCAGTCATCGACTACGGCGTAGGCAACCTGTATTCCCTGTCCTGCTCCTTACACCACATTGGCGCGGACAGTATCGTAACCCGCACCGCAGAGACGCTTAGAAACGCAGACAAGATCGTCCTGCCCGGCGTGGGCGCCTTCGGCGACGCGGCGGATAAGCTGCGCGCGCTGAAACTTGATACGCTGGTGAAGGAGCAGGCCGCACTCGGCAAGCCTTTGCTCGGCGTGTGCCTGGGAATGCAGCTGCTGTTTGACAAGAGCTACGAATACGGCGAGCACGAAGGTCTCGGCTTGATTCCCGGCCATGTGCTGGACATGACGCCCTTCGTCGGTGATAAAAAAGTGCCGCACATGGGCTGGAACAGCCTGGATTTCAGAAAGCCGGACGACCCGCTGCTCAAGGACATTAAGCAGGGCGATTTCGTGTACTTCGTGCACAGCTTCTACGCCGCGGATTGCGACGACGCGCTGGTCGCCACCGCGGATTACGGCGTGGCCGTCGCCGCCGTCGTGCGCAATGGGAACGTATGCGGCACGCAGTTCCATCCCGAAAAAAGCGGTGAGACGGGGCTAAAAATCCTCGCCGCCTTCGCCAAAGGAGAATAAACAATGAAGATATTTCCCGCGATCGACCTGCGCGGCGGTAAGGTGGTGCGCCTCCTTCAGGGCGATTTCGACCGGATGACCGTTTATTCCGACGATCCCGTCGAAACCGCCAAGGGTTTCCTGTACGCGGGCGCGGAATGCCTGCACGTGGTGGACCTGGACGGCGCTAAGGACGGCAGCCCGAAGAACCGGGAAGTCATTAGTGAGTTGTGCAAGCTGTCGATGGAGATTGAGGTCGGCGGCGGCATCCGGGACGAACGCACGATCAAGGATATGCTGAAACTCGGCGCGAGCCGTGTGATCCTGGGCTCCGCGGCTGTGACGGATTTCCTCTTTGTAGAGCAGATGGGCAAAAAATACGGCGATCAGCTGGCCGTGGGCGTGGACGTGAAGGACGGGCTGGTCGCCACCCACGGCTGGACAAACGTATCGGAACTTCAGGGCTTCACCTTCTGCCAGAAGCTGCGCGACGCGGGGATTGCCACGGTCATCTACACCGACATCGCCAGGGACGGCCTGCTGGAAGGCGCGAACCTCGCGGCCTATGAACGGCTTGCGACCATCAAGGGCCTGAACGTCATCGCCTCGGGCGGAATCACCGGCGAGGAAGAACTCATAGCCCTGCGGGATCTGGACGTTTACGGCGCGATCATCGGCAAGGCGCTGTACGCGGGCAAATTGTCGCTCAGGCGGGCGTTGGAAATTGCCAAAGGAGACGACGGATGCTGACCAAACGCATTATCCCCTGCCTGGACGTGAAAAACGGGCGCGTTGTAAAGGGCGTGAACTTCGAAGGCCTGCGCGACGTCGAAGATCCCGTGGCGCTTGCCGCGTTCTACAACCGATCCGGCGCGGACGAGCTGGTATTTTACGATATCACCGCGAGCTTCGAAGGGCGCCCCTTGTTCGCCGACGTTTTAAGCCGCGTGGCAGCCGAGGTGTTCATCCCGCTGACGGTCGGCGGCAGCATCAACAGCCTGGATGATTTCGACCGCGTGCTCAAGTGCGGCGCGGATAAAGTGAGCGTCAACTCCGGCGCGATCCGAAATCCCAAACTCATCGCCGAGGCCGCCAAGCGCTACGGCGACCAGTGCGTGGTGCTGTCCATGGATCTGAAGCGCGTGAACGGCTCCTTCCACGTCTTTGCCAAGGGCGGGCGCGAGGACACAGGGCTGGACGCCGTGGAGTGGGTGAAGTTCGGCGAGCAGTCCGGCGCGGGTGAGGTGGTTGTCAACTCCATCGACACCGACGGCGTGCGCGGCGGTTTCGACCTGGAGATGCTCGCCGTCATCGGCGACGCGGTGAACCTGCCGCTCATCGCCTCGGGCGGCGCGGGTAAACCGGAAGACTTTGTGGAGCTGTTCAAGCTTCCGCGCGTGGACGCGGGGCTGGCCGCCAGCATCTTCCATTCCCACGAAGCGGATATCAAGGACTTGAAACGAATGCTGAAAAACAACGGCATACCCATGCGGGTATAACGGAGGGACTATGGATATTCAGGCCATCGAAAGCAAGCTGAAATTCGACGAAAACGGGCTGATTCCCGTAGTCGTGCAGGATTACGCAACGCACGAGGTGCTGACCCTGGCCTACATGAACCGCGAGAGCCTGCGGATCAGCCTTACGGAAGGCCGCACCTGCTTTTACAGCCGCAGCCGCAAATGCCTGTGGCGCAAAGGCGAAACCAGCGGCAACGTGCAGAAAATCGTCGCGATGCGCGTTGACTGCGACCAGGACGCGCTGGTGGTCGAGGTGAAAAAGGCAGGCCCCGCCTGCCACACGGGCGCGGAGAGCTGTTTCTTCAACGAGCTGTACCGGGACGAGGAAGTTAAGCCGTTCTCCATCCGCGAGCTGTATGAAATCATCCAAAACCGGAAAACAGACCCCAAACAAGGCAGCTATACCAGCTACCTGTTTGAAAAAGGGATGGAGAAGATCATTAAAAAAGTCGGCGAGGAATCCACCGAGGTCATCATCGCCGCCGCCAAGGGCGAAAAGACGGAAACCGTGTACGAACTCGGCGATCTGGTCTATCATGCACTGGTCATGATGGCGGAGATGGGTATCTCCTATGAGGATATGATCACGGAGCTTGCCAAACGCCACGTCGTGGACTTCAAGGTGAAACAGGAGCGCATGCGATGAGCTTCCTCTCAAACGCCCACACGCATACCACCTACTGCGACGGGCATTCCGATATTGAAACCCTCCTCAAACGGGCACGGGATCTCGGTTTCATCAGCCTCGGGTTTTCCGAGCACGGGCATCAGGGCTTCGACCCGGATTACAGCATGGCACGGGAAACGCAGCAGGCGTATCTGCAAGAACTCCGCGCGCTGCAAAAGGCGCATATCAGGCATGGAATTTCTCCCAGAATCCATATCGGCATTGAGCAGGACACCCTGGCGCCGCAGGAAATCAAGACGCAAAACCGCGCCGATTTTGATTTCATCATCGGCTCTGCGCATTACCTGTCCGACAAGATGGACGGCAAAAAGGAAGCCGTTGACGGCCCCAGGGATATGCTGATCCGATTTGTGAATGACGTGTTCTGCGGCGACGCCGTGGAGATGGCCAAGGCCTATTACAAGTTGCTTGGAGAAGCCATGCGGCGCGACCGGCCCGATATCATCGGGCATTTCGATTTGGTACGCAAGCACGCCAAGGTTATCGGACTGGATACCGGCGGTCCCGCATACAAATACGCCGCGCTTGCCGCGCTGGAGGCCGTCTTTCAGGGCTGCAGGCTTTTGGAAGTCAACACCGGCAACATCGCCAGGGGATACGACACCCTCCCCTATCCCGCCGGGTTCATTCTGGACGCGTGGCGCGAGATGGGCGGCGAGATCACGCTGACGTCGGACTGCCACAGCGCGAAAGATCTGGACTGCGCCTTTGCGCCGGCGCTGCAGATGCTCAAAAGCAGAGGCTTCAAAAGCCTGCTCCGCCTGGGCGCGGGCGAAAGCCTGTGGGATGAATTCCCGCTGTAGTTTGCAGTGATCGCATAATTACCCGATGCTTGTCATTAGCATCGGGCTTTGTGTCTATACAATCATCTGTGATATAATGGCTATATCTGAAAAGCAATTTTCAACGCAGATATACAATGAGGAGAATGACAATGCAGAGCAATCGCTTCAAGGCTTTCGCCGCATCCGATACGCATCCCTTATGGGAACAGCTCATCGCCAGACGCGGGAAGATCCACTATCGGCCCGAGGATATCCGCAGCCCGTTCGCGCGCGATTACACGCGAATCCTGCATTCCAAGGCCTACCGCCGCCTGAAGCACAAAACGCAGGTGTTCTTCAACATCGACAACGACCATATCTGCACCCGCATGGAGCATGTGCACCACGTGGAATCGGTCAGCTCCACCATCGCCAAATTCCTGGGGCTGAACGAAGAGCTGACCAAGGCGATATCCACCGGGCACGACTTGGGGCACGCGCCGTTCGGCCATCAGGGCGAAGTCGTGCTTAAAACGCTTGCCAAAAAGCATCTCGGGCGTGATTTCTGGCACGAGAAAAACAGTCTCCGCTTCGTGGACGACATCGAGTTGTTGGAGGATGGATACAAAAAGCAAAAAAACCTGAACCTGACATACGCGGTCCGCGACGGCATCATCGCCCATTGCGGCGAGGTGGACGAGAACGGACTCATGCCCAGGGAAAAACTGATCCCTCTCGATGAGTTCGATACGCCCGGCAAGTATCAGGCGGCGACCTGGGAAGGGTGCGTCGTGAAGATCTCCGACAAGATCGCCTACATCGGCCGCGATATCGAGGACGCCATCCACCTCGGTTTCCTGGATCAGCCGCAAAAGGACGAATTGCTGAAAATGGCGCGGGAGATCGACGCGGACGCCATGAACACGACCGTGATCATGTATAACATGATCATCGATATCTGCAAAAACAGCTCGCCGGACAACGGGATCCGCCTGAGCCCGAAAATGAACCGGCAGTTGAAAAACCTGAAGGATTTCAATTATAAATACATTTACAGGCACCAGCGCCAGGAGCCGTTCCGCAAATACTCCGAGCTCGTAATCATGCAGATTTTCGAGCTTTTGTATGATTGTTATGACGGTATAAATTCATGGAAAGCGCTCGAAAACAAAGGGCAGTTTTATCCCTCCACCGTGGAATACTTTGGAAAATGGCTGGACAGGTACTGTGAAACGGACGTCGTTCCTGCCGGCGAACACCGCGATTTATCCCTGCTGTGCACGAACAACAAGATCTACGGCGACCTGTCTACCAAAGAAATCTATGTGCAGGCAATCCTGGATTTTATTTCAGGCATGACGGACCGGTTTGCCATCGAGCTGTTCAATGAAACGATCACGTATTAGCGAAATTTGATATTATTTATTCCGTGATCGATTCGGCTATGGCCGCCTTGGTTTGTTCGGCGATTCTTTTCTCGCGCCGTTCCACCGCAATATACCAAGCGATGCTGACGAGTATCACCGTGCCGACGATGCCGGTGAACAGCGTCGGCGGATCGCGCAAAAACAATAAAACGATCAGCGGCCCGGTGATGACGCCCGACATCATGACGGCGGATACCGTAGCCGCTTTGAAGTATTTCAGCGCGACGTTCGCTATGCTGTGTCCAAGCAGCGTGGAGAAGATCGCCAGCATCCCCGCCCATAATACGCCCTCGGACGGCAGGCTTGCGGGAACGCCGGCAAACGGCGCCATGACCACCATCCACAACAGCGTAGACAAGTAAAGGATGGCGGTATAGGGCACCGCGCCCATTTCTCTTCGCACCTTGCGCCCACATAGCACGTACAGCGCTTCGGTCGCCGCGGCGAACACCGCGAATAGATTCCCGCTCAGTCGACCGAAGCCTCCGCCGAGATTACAAACCACCACGCCCGCCGTAGCGATAATCAGCCCTGCCAGCGCGGCTTTGGATGTCCTTTCCTTTAGAAACAGCGAGGCAAAAAGCACCGTCAGAAGCAAATAGGTGCCAAGGATGGTCGATGCGGCAAAGGTATCGGTATATTGCAGCGCCAGCGCCCAGCCATTGAGATGGAACGCCAGCAGCGTATACGCCAGCACGCTGAGCCAGAAAGCGCGTTTGGAGGTTGAGAAAACGGCGCGTCTGTATTTCGGAGTAAAAAACGTGACCGCCGTCATGACGAGTACGGTGATCAGCAGGCGGAATACGTTGAGCCACAGCGGGTGCAGACCCGTTAGATATCCCGGCTTGAAAAAAAGCGGCGAAACGGATACGCCGAATACGCATATGGAAATTGACAAGTATCCCTGCCGCATGCCGCCGCCTTGCCTTGTCATATTCGCGTTCCCTTCTCCGCAGCATTCAAAAGCTGTATACGCCCGTGCCTTTCAGCCGTCAATCTCTTGACGCATAACTATCAAGGGCATATAATGTTGTTGTACTCCTGAAGTGTGCGCCAGTGTCTAGTTTTTACCGACACTTCACATTTGGAACTCGCGTCCGCACGTAGCTGCCATGCCCCCGTATTTTTTACGCCAGGGGACGGCAAAAACCTGAGGCAGAGTACCAACCTGCTTATACATAGCGGGTGAAAAACATGACGCAGCGGCACTTTGGGATTGTGCATGTCCGCCCTTCTGAGAGGAGCCTTTATGCCGATACAAAACGCCCCGGGAAGCCGTGACGTCGCCCGCGCGGCCATCGAAATGAGCATGTCGCGTTCGCGCGAGGAAGAAACGCAATTGAAAAAATCCCTCCTGCTTGAGGAGATCAGCGCCGCCGCCGTGGATTTCGGCGGTGAGTTTGTGCCGTCGATCATCCGCATCGTCGAGCGCACCGTTATCGCCGCAAGGCGCGAGGGCATCATCAACGAAAGCCACCTGGAGGAAGGCGGCGTAGCCGGCGCGGCGCGGGAAGCGCTCACCCAGGTCACCACCAAAGCGCTGGGGATGAACGTCGGCGGGAAAATCGGCATCGCGCGATACCATGACCACGTCGCGGTCGCGGTGTATTTCGGCATCGGGCTGGGACATCTTGATGAGATCTGCATCGGATTGGGGCATCGCGCCATATGAATGACAAACACATCACCATCGCGATCGACGGACCCGGCGGCGCGGGAAAATCCACCGTGGCCGACGCGGTGGCGGAAAAACTCGGGATATTGCATCTGGATACGGGCGCTATGTACCGTGCCTTTGCCTTTCAGGCGCTTTCGGAGGGGATAAGCCCCGACGACGAACAGGGCCTTTCCGAACTGGCGGGCCGCATCGAGATGGATATCGCCTTTGAAAACGGCGCGCAGCGGACCATCGTCAACGGAAAAGACGTATCCGACAGCATCCGCACGCCGGAGATCTCCTTCGCCGCGTCCACCTGCTCCAAGGCGGGCGCCGTGCGCAGGCGGATGGTCGGCATGCAACAGGCGCTGGCTAAAACCCGCTCCATGATCCTGGACGGGCGTGACATCGGCACTAAAGTGCTGACCGGCGCGACGCTGAAGGTATACCTGACCGCCACCCCCGAGGAACGCGCCAAACGGCGCTATGAGCAGCTATTGCAAAACGGGCAAAAAGCCGATTATCGAAATGTGCTGGCCGACGTCGTCGCAAGGGATCATCAGGATTCCACCCGCGCGATCGACCCGTTGCGCCCTGCGGAAGACGCCGTGATCGTCGACAGCACGGATTTCACACAGGCGCAGACCGTGCAGGCGGTACTCAAGCTGTTGGAGGCCAGAGTATGAAGGATTCTGTCAGCAAACCCGGCCGCTATTCCTTTTTATACGCCTTCGTGGTTTTTATCGCGTCGTTGTTATTCCGCACGTTCATGCCCGTGAAGTTCCATCACAAGGAGCGCGCCAGGATGGATGCGCCCTTTATCCTGATCGCCAATCATATTTCCATGATCGATCCGGTCATCGTCGGCTACGGCTGCAGGCGGCATCAGATTCGTTTTTTAGGAAAGGACGACCTGACGAAGAATCCCATACTGCGGTTTTTGTTCCGCAGCGTGCATATGATCTCCGTGCGCCGCTACAACACCGATATGAAAGCGCTGCGCGCCTGCCTGAAGGTTTTAAGGGACGACAACGTGCTGGGCGTTTTCCCCGAGGGAACGCGGTATAAGGAAGGCGTCATGGAGGATATGGAGGGCGGCGTCGCGATGATCGCGCTGCAGTCAGGCGCGCCAATCCTGCCTGCTTACATCCAGGATAAACCGGGATGGTTCAAGCCGACGCATTGCTATTTCGGGGAAGTTTTCACGGTTTCGGATATCAAGGCAAAGGGAATTAACAAGGATACCGCCGAAGAAGTGATGGAACTCATCCGCGGCATTTACCGGGATTTTGTGCGGGAATGCGCGCAAACGCAGAGAAAATAACAGTTTTTTTCGCATTTGAATAAAAATGAGAAGGAATTCCCATGTTTTAACCGAATATTGTAGTTGATTATCCGTTTGGAGGTTTATTCATGCCGATAGTCACGGCAAAGCACGCCGGATTCTGCATGGGGGTCAGGCGCGCGGTGGATGAAGCGATGAAGGCATCCAAACGATACGGCGCAATCGCGACCATCGGAGAATTGGTACATAATCCACAGGTCATCCGCCGGTTGGAAACGCAGGGCGTTCACGCCGTGGACACCCCGGCGGAGGCGGCGGGGAAAACCGCGGTGATTCGAAGCCACGGCGTAGCACCGGGCGTATATGCGGACCTCGAAACGCTTTCCTGCCATGTGCTGGATCTCACCTGCCCGTTCGTACAGCGCCTGCATGAAACGGTCAGCCGCTATTCCGGGGGCGGAAAACCCGTCATCCTTGCCGGGCAGCGGGATCATCCCGAGGTCACGGGCACCATCGGCTGGTGCCGGGGCGAGGTCTACACCGTGTCCAGCGCGGAGCAGGCGGAAACCCTGCCGGAGCTTCATGAAGCGCTTTTCGCGGCGCAGACCACCTTCCCCCCGGAGCAGTGGGAAAACATCCTGCCGATCGTGCGCGGGAAGGTCGGTCGCCTTACGGTGGAAGACACCATCTGCACCGCAACGGCGCAGCGGCAGAACGAGGCGCGGGAATTAGCGTCCGAAGTGGACGCCATGCTCATACTCGGCGGCAAAAAGAGCGCCAATACCCGCAAGCTGTACGAAACGTGCTCGGCGATTTGTCCCCGCACATTACTGATAGAATCCGCAAACGATATCCCCGCGGATTTTGCAGATATTCATTCAGAAATCATTGGAATAACCACCGGTACAAGTACGCCGGACTGGTTACTGAAGGAGGTTGTCACACGCATGACAGACAAAGAGCAAATGGACCGACAAGTTCCCGCCGAAGTTCCTGCCGAGACTCCCGCTGAAGCTTCTGCTGAAACTCCCGCCGAAACTCCCGTTGAAGCTCCCGCCGAAGAGATGGAAGAAAACAGCTTCATGGCGGACGTCGAGGCGACGCTGGTGAAGATCCGGCCGGGTCAGACAGTCACCGGAACGGTCGTACAGATGACGGACGAGGAAGTCTGCGTTAATATCGGCTTTAAATCCGACGGGTTGATCAAGCGTGAAGATCTGATCACCGAGGGCGTGCAGATGGGCGACGAGATCGAAGTCGAAGTCGTGAAAGTAAACGACGGCGACGGCAACGTGCTTTTATCCCAGCGCAATATCCTCAAGCGGAAAGCCTTTGCGAAGCTTGTTGAAAAATTTGACAACGACGAATACGTGGAAGGCGTCGGCAAAGAGGTCGTCAAAGGCGGCCTGATCTGCGACGTGGACGGTATTCGCGCGTTTGTGCCGGCGTCACAGCTCTCCAACCGTTACGTGGAAAAAATCGGCGAATTCGTCGGCCAGACACTGACGCTGAAGATCATCGAACTGGACGAGCAGAAGCGCAGGATCGTCGCCAGCCGCAAGGCCGTACTCAAGGCCGAAGAAACCGAGCGCAAGGCGGAAGTCTGGGCGTCGCTTGAAGAAGGCGCGGTCATCAAGGGCATCGTGCGCAGGCTGACCGATTTCGGAGCGTTTGTGGATATCGGCGGCGTAGACGGCCTGATTCACGTGACCGATCTGAGCTGGTCGCATGTGAAGCATCCGTCCGAGATCGTGCATCCCGATCAGGAAGTGGACGTCAAGATTTTAAACCTCGATCACGAGCGCGAGCGCATCCAGCTTGGCCTTAAGCAGATGCAGCCCAAGCCCTGGGACGTGGCCCCGCAGAAATACCCCGAGGGTTCCGTTGTGATCGGCAAAGTGGTGCGCATCACGACCTTCGGCGCGTTTGTGGAACTGGAGCCCGGCGTAGACGGCCTGGTGCATATCAGCCAATGCGCCACCACGCGCATCGATAAAGTGGAAGACGCCGTGACCGTGGGCGACGAGATCAACGTCAAGGTATTGAGCATCGACCCGCAGGCTAAGCGCATCAGCCTGAGCATCCGCGCCCTGCTGGAAGCCGACGAGCCCGTAAAACCGGCGCGCGAAGAAAAGCCGAAGAAGCCGGAAGTGACCGATGAGATTGTTCCGGTCGATATCGAAGCCGTAGGCAGGCAGCTGGAAGAGGAAGCGCTCAAAGAGGAAAAGGCCGCCGAAGCCAAGGAAGAAGCGCCTGCTAAAAAAGCTGAGGAAGAGCCGAAAGAAGAGGCAAAGGAAGAGCCTGCGGCTGAAGCCAAAGAGGAGCCCGAGGAGAAGCCCAGGAAAAAGGCCGCTGCCAAGAAGACAGAGAAGGAAGAAGCTCCGGATGAAGAAGAGGCAGGGGAGAAACCAAAGCCCAGGAAAAAGGCCGCCGCCAATAAAAAGAAGGCTGAGGAGAAACCCGACGAAGAACCCGAAGCCTGAGAACCTCTCATTAACGCAGGGCTGCCTTTACGGCAGCCCTGTTTTTTCACCCCCATATTTAATCCCGACGCATGGAAGCCGCATTGTGAACACTGCGCGTCCGTGCTATAATGAACGTCAAACAATAGCGTACAAACCGCACCGTCTCCCCATACTGGAGGGTTCTTTTTGACCAACTGGCTCATTCGCTTATTCATCAAAACCCCGCGGGACGTCTCGAACCGCAACGTCCGCGCGGCTTACGGCACCCTCGGCAGCGTGACGGGTATTATCCTCAACGTCCTGCTGGCGGCGCTTAAATTTATCGTGGGTACGGTTTCGGGCTCGCTGGCCGCCACGGCCGACGCGGTGAACAATCTCTCCGATTCCATGGGTTCTCTGATGTCGCTGGTCACGGTGCGCATGGCCGTCAAGCCCAACGACCGTTCGCATCCCTTCGGGCACGGCCGCCTGGAATACCTCGGCGCGCTTGCCGTGGGCGTCATCATCCTGATCGCGGGCGTGAAGCTGCTCATCGAAGGCGTCAGGACCATCGTCCATCCCGCGGCGATGAATGTAAGCGTGCCGATACTGATTCTTCTGGCGGCCTCGATTCTTGCAAAGCTTTGGCTGTATTTCCACTACCGGAAAATCGCGGGATTGATCGACTCCAAAACCCTGTCCGCCGCCGCCAAGGACAGCCTGACGGATATGCTGGCGACAGGATCTGTGGTCGTCAGCATGCTGCTGCAGCTCCTGTTTGGATGGCGCATCGACGGATACATCGGCGTTCTGGTCGCGCTGTTCGTGCTGAAAGCCGGCTTTGACGTGTGCAGGGATACCGTCGACAGCCTGCTTGGCGGCAAGCCGGATCCGCACCTGATACGCGATATCAAAAGCATCCTGCTCAAGTACGACGAGATCTCGGGCCTGCATGATCTCATCATCCACGATTACGGCCCGGGGCGCTGTATCGCCTCCGTGCATGCGGAAGTCAGCGCGGGCAGTGAAATCGTAGCCATCCACGAGGCGATCGATCGGGCGGAACGCGAACTGAAAGATGCGCTGGGTATCGAGGTCCTGATCCATATGGATCCCATCGTAACCGACGATCTCAGGAGCAACGCGCTTAGGAAGCAGATCGCGGCGCATTTGAAAAGCCTGGATTCCCGGCTGTCGCTGCATGATTTCCGCATGGTGCCGGGCGAAACGCAGATCAACCTGGTGTTCGACTGCCTGCTGCCCAACGCGGACGTCGACAGAGACAAGCTGCTTGCCTCGCTTTTATCCTTCGTCAAGCAGCTTGATTCCCGTTATGAACTTGTGGTGCAGTTCGACACGGATTTTTCCTAGGCAAACAACGACTGGATTCCCTATTCGCTACCGCATTTATTCCTTTTTATGACGGAGCAGCTTCAAATACCGTTCTTCGTCTGATTGCATGACGAGTGTTTCCAGCTCCTCGTCGCCCATCACGGTGTTGCGGCCTTCGGCGTATAGCGCGTCCACCTGCTCCTTCACGGCTTTCACCAGCTCATCCTGCTTGTTCAGCCTGTGCGGTCCTTTCAAACCGAAAAACGCGTTCGTCCAGTGCGCGACGCCCGCGAGCCCCGAATGGCTGTCCACGGACACCGTCGGCGGGCGGTTGAGGATCTTCGTGGTATTGAAGATATTGTATATCTCCTCGTCCTTGAGCATGCCGTCGGCGTGGATGCCCGCGCGGGTGACGTTGAAATGCCTGCCGACAAACGGCTGCCGGGGGCTGATCTCGATGCCGATCTCCTTTTCCATATATTCGGCGATCTCCGTGATCACGGTCAGGTCCATGCCGCCCGTCGTGCCCCGTAGCGCCTGATACTCGATTGCCATCGCTTCCAGAGGGCAGTTGCCCGTCCTCTCCCCGATACCGAGCAGCGAGCAGTTCACGCTGGAGCAGCCGTACAGCCACGCCGTACCCGCGTTCGAGACCACGCGGTAGAAGTCGTTATGCCCGTGCCATTCCAGAAGCTCGCTGGGAATCTGCGCGTAGTGGTTCAGGCCGTAAACGATGCCCTGCACACTTCTGGGCAGCGCCGCGCCCGGGTAGCTGACGCCGTAGCCCATCGTGTCGCAGGCGCGCACCTTTACGGGAATGCCGCTTTCCTCAGAAAGTTCGTAGAGCTTCTCGGCAAACGGCAGCACAAAGCCGTAGAAATCGGCGCGGGTGATGTCCTCGAAATGGCAGCGCGGACGGATACCCCTGTCCATCGCCGCCGAGACGATCCTCAGGTATTGCTCCATGGCCTGCGCGCGCGTCATCTTCATCTTTTTAAAGATATGATAATCGCTGCAGGAGACCAGAATGCCGGTCTCCTCCACGCCCGCCGCCTTGACCCTGTCAAAGTCCGCCGTGTTGGCACGGATCCACGAGGTGATCTCCGGGTATCGCAGCCCCAGCGCCTGGCATTTTTCCAAGGCCTCGCGGTCTTTGTCGGTATAGATAAAAAACTCGCTCTGCCGCACCAGCCCGTTCTTTCCGCCGAGTTTTGACAGCAGCTTGAACAGGTGCACGATTTGCCTGGCCGAAAACGGGCTTACGCTCTGCTGGCCATCCCGGAAAGTGGTGTCGGTCATCCAGATCTCATCCGGCATATTGATGGGCACCAGGCGGTTGTTGAAGGTGATCTTCGGGATATGATCATAATCAAAGATCTCGCGGTATAGGTTGGGTTCTTCGATATCCTGCAGATCATAGCGGTATTTGGCCTGGATCAATTGATTGCTTCGTTTATTGAACTCGATCATAGGTCACATCTCCCCCTGCGCGAACAATGCGCGCTTGTCGAAATCATGTGGAAAACGCAGGAATAATCCGCCGTTTTTGTGGAAAACCTGTGGATACTGTAATGAAAACCGATGGTTTGCGGAAAACGGCTTTTCCGCATCGTTGTGGAGATCGCCCGGTTTCGGGCAGCAAACGGTTCATGGTATTCGGTTTTCAAAAAGCAGTATTTAAGGAAACGTGGTGGGAATAATGTGGCTTTCTTACGTCAGGCTTTCGGCAAACGCCCGGATGCGCTTTACGCCATCCAACAGCTCCTCCATCGACAGGGCGTAGGTCAGGCGGCAGAATCCCGGCGCGTGAAACTCCGCGCCCGGCACGACCGCCACCTTTTCGTGTTCCAGAAGCTGCTGGGCAAAGGTTGAGCAGCTGTCGATCGCCAACCCGTTTTTTTTCTTTCCGATCAGCTTTTTCACGTTCATCATCACGTAGAACGCGCCGTCTGGCTTCAGGCAGGAAATGCCGTCAATGGCATTCAGGCCCTCCACCAGCACGTCCCGACGCTCCATAAAGGCTTTGCGCATCACTTCCACAGATCCCTGATCCATGGTCAGCGCTTTGACGACGGCATACTGGGACGGCGTATTTGGATTGGACGTCGCCTGGCTTTGGCAGGCGGCGATCGCATTCATCACGTCTTTCGGGCCCGCGGCGTAGCCGATGCGAAAGCCCGTCATCGCATAGGTCTTGCTGACGCCGTTGATTGTGATGGTCCTCTCCTTGACTTTTTCGCCGAATGAAGCGATGGAGATGTTTTTCTCGCCGTTATACAGCAGGTGCTCGTAGATCTCGTCGGTCATGATGTAAAAGTCGTGCTTCACGGCAAGGTCGGCCAGCGCTTGCAGGTCTTCGACGCCCCAGCAGCTGCCGTTGGGGTTTGAAGGCGAAGTCAGCATGAAAACCTTGGTTTTCTCCGTGATCGCGGCTTCGATATGCGACGGTTTCAGAACGAAGTTATCTTCCTCGGTGGTCTGTGCAAACACAGGCACGCCGCCGCACATTCTGACCATTTCGGGATAGCTGACCCAGCAGGGAGTCGGGATAATCACTTCGTCGCCGTCATTCAAAAGCGCGAAAAACGCGTTGAAAATGGAATGCTTGGCACCGTTGGAGACCACGATTTGGCTGATATCGTAATCCAGGCCGTTTTCCCTTTTCAGCTTGTCTTTGATCGCATTGCGAAGCTCCGGCGCGCCGGACGCCGCCGTATAGCGCGTTTTCCCGGAGTCCAGGGCCGCTTTCATGGCGTCCCGTATCGCAACCGGGGTATCAAAATCCGGCTCTCCGCTGGCAAACCCGATCACCTTTTCGCCCGACGCTTTCATGGCGGCCACCCTTGCGTTCAGCGCCAGCGTGGCCGAAGGCGCAATCCCGGCGGCTTTCCTCGAAATTCCCAAAGGCATGGCTTATCCCTCCCATAGTATTCAAATCGTTTCCTTACAATTTACACCTTATACCTTGCATAAAAACAGTTTGCATTATACCATGATGAGGCGTATCGCGTAAAGAAGAATGCGTTTCAGGATATTGGGATTTCGGTATATATACCCTGAAAGAGGTGATTAAGGTTGCATTTGTCACATCAGAAACTCGTGAATATATTCATCATTGCGCTGGCGGCTGTCGCCCTGGCAATGATCGTGCTATTGATAATAGATCTGACAAGCAATGATACGGCGGATCAGGGTGGCACCGAACCGATCGCCACCGCAGCAGCCGCAGCTCCTACGGCAGCGCCTACTGCGGAGCAGGAAACAGAATCCGCGCCTGTTTATATCAACGATTATTATAAAGATACAGTGCTGGATCTGGCTCGGTACGAAGGCAAAACGGTGCTGATCAATTACTTCACGGAATGGTGCCCTTACTGTATGGAAGAAATGCCCGACATCAAAAAGGCGTACGACACCTATGATCCCAATTCGCTGGCGATCATCCTCGTGCACCCCTGGGACGGCGAAGACGCAACCAATTCGGCCTCCGTCGTCGCTAAATACGGGCTGGAGGGCGTCACCGTGATCGAAGACGAGGACTTCGCACTGGTAGGCGCTATCGGCGTGCCCGGTTATCCCACCAGCGTGATCGTCGATCAGGCCGGATACCTGTACGATGCAGTCGCCAGCATGATCAGTTTTGAGTGGCTCGCTTCGGCCTTTGACGACCTGGGTGTGCCTCTGCGCGATGGTGCTGCCGAAATCTCTTCGGACAACTAAGGAGTAGAAACCGTGTTTACAGAAAGCGTAGAGCAGCTTTCCCTGTGGGCGATGTTTCTAGGCGGCCTGGTCGCCTTCGTGTCGCCGTGCGTGCTGCCGATGCTCCCCGTCTATACGCTCTACCTTGTCGGCAGCGGCGCGGACGGCAAAAAGAACGCCTGGCTAAGCGTTCTTTTGCGCTGTCTCGGGCTGGCGACAGGCTTCATCCTGCTGTTCACGCTCATCGGCGCAGGCGCGGGGCTGATCGGCGGCGTGATCCAGAACGCCGGCCGCGGTACGCTCAACATCGTCACCGGCGTGCTGATGATACTCTTCGGGCTGTGGACGGCCGATTTTCTGCACTGGGGCGGCGTGAAAGCCCCCAAATGGATGGACAGATTCGCGTCGCTTCGTCCCAACGGTTTCTTCTCCGCGCTGCTGTTCGGCATTGTGATCGCCCTAAGCTGGACGCCGTGCCTGACGCCCATCCTTGCCAACGCCCTGCTGCTGGCCGCGTCCAGCGCGACAGTCGGCGCGGGGATGCTGTCGCTCGCGGTGTTCGCCCTGGGGCTTTCGGTGCCGATGCTTTTGTTCATCGTGCTCTACCAGTGGCTCAAGCAGGCGTTCGCGTGGCTCAGGAACCATCAGCCGCTGCTGCGCCGCATCGGCGGGATCTTGATGGTCGTTTATGGCATCTATCTGATTTTGACCGGAGTTTTATAAGAAGATTGCTTTTTTCACGGTGAAAAGCTATCATACGGATGGAGGCATGCGTTATGGAAGCCGGTCACCGTGAAATTTCATACCGGGAGCTGAAAAACGGCGAGGTCGAGCTCTGCCGGGATTTATGCAACGCGCTGATGGCCCATCAGGCTGAGAAAGGCGCCATCCATCCGGAAGTGCTGCGGGCGATGACGTTCGATAACCGTTTATTGCCCAACTTCAGGCAAGCCGCGGAAAAGCAACTGGTCGCCGCGTTCGACGGGGAGAGGCCCGTCGGGTATGTTTTCTCGACCGCCGCGTGGCAGACCGAGGCCTCGAAAAAAGAGAAGCCGGACTGGGCGCTGGGGTTGACAGGCGTCAGCGAAACCGGACTGTATCCCCCCTGGCTGCCGACGCCCCAGAAGGTCGGCTGCCTGAATAACCTGTACGTGCTACCGGAATACCGGGGGCGGCATATCGCCTACACCCTATCAAGCGGCGCGATGCAATGGTTCTGCGGCGTAGAGAACATGCAAACGATCTATGTGTTTATCTCCAACGGAAACGACGGCGTCGTCAGCCTGTACCGGAACCTGGGTTTCCGTTACAGCCACGACGTATTCGGCGGGTTCATCATCGCATACTCTATGCAAATCTAGCGAATTGTTATATTAACGGATATAATTGCATACGTCCGTGGCGAGCACAGCGTGCTCGCCGTATTTCTCCGCGGCGGCTTCCCCCGCCAGCCCGTGCAGCGCGCAAGCCGTTTGCAACAGGCGAATGCCCCCGTATTCCTTTTGCCCCGCCAGCAGCGCGCCGAGGATGCCCGCCAGCGTATCGCCGCTGCCGGCCTTGGCCATCGCGGGCGTGCCGAAGCGGTTGATAGCTTCCTTGCCGCCTGCGACCAGCACGCTGGTCGCGCTTTTCAGGATGATACTGCCGCCGTAGACCGCATGCAGCTCCCGCGCGGCCTGCGCCTGCCTGCGCTTCACCCGTTCCGTCGGCCAGTCGAGCAGGCGCGACGCCTCGCCCAGGTGCGGCGTAAGGACGACGTGCTCCGGAAAGCGGAGGCCTTGCGCCTTGAAATCATCTTTATACATTGCCAGTGTATTCAGCGCGTCGGCGTCCAGCACGGCCGGAAGGCTGCGGGAGCACAGGTAGTGTATCAGCCGTTCCATCAGGCGGGAAACGGCGCGACTCTGCCCCAGCCCGCATCCGGCGATCAGCGCGTCGGCTTTCTCCAGCGCCGGCGCGAGCATCGTCCATTCATCGCCGCCGTCCAGCGGCAGGCAGGTCGCGCAGGGTGAGACAACCAGCACCGCAGGCACGATTTCCTTTGGACAGGCGACCGTCACCATGCCCGCGCCGGTGCGCAGCGCGGCCAGCGCGCTGATGCCCGCTGCCCCCGCCATGGCGTAAGAGCCGGTCAGCGCCAGTACCCTGCCGTAATCGCCTTTGTGCGTGTTGCGCCTGCGCGGGGGGCGCCGCACGTCCTCCTTTTCCATCACGGCAAAGCCTTTCGCGTCGCCGTATCCGGGCGAAATCCCGATATCGCCGACGATCACCTCGCCGCACAGATCCGGCCCGTCACCCAGGTACAGCCCGTCCTTGGGACGGTGGAAGGTAACGGTCACATCCGCCTGTACGGCGATGCCGCCTTCCGGCGGATAGCCGCTGCCGCCGTCCAACCCGCTAGGGATATCCACGGCGATCACCGGGATATCGGCGGCGTTCAGTTCTACAACGATCGTCAATGCCGCACCTTCAAGCGCACGCGACAATCCCGTGCCG
This sequence comes from Clostridiales bacterium, assembly GCA_016930575.1. Lineage (GTDB taxonomy): Bacteria > Bacillota > Clostridia > Christensenellales > Aristaeellaceae > CAXXOK01. Next base: position 23,391 of record JAFGGL010000067.1, read on the forward strand.
AACAGCGCGTCGATCGCGCAGGCGCAGTCCTCCGGGACGGGCGGTACCTCGCCGTCTATCAATATCGTATCCAAGCGTTCCCGGAATTCCTTCAGCCGTTTTGTCTGCTCCGCGGTTTCAAACGATTGTTTTCCCGCAAGCTGCCAGATCACGCAATGCAGCGTTTCAACCCTTGATAAAAGCAGGCGCGCGGCCGCCAGCCCGTCGCCGCCGTTGTTACCCGCGCCGCACAGCACCAGCAGTTTCGCGCCGTGCCATAGAAACGGCATGGTGGCGTCGGCCACATGCGCGGCCGCGCGTTCCATCAGCGTCAGGCTCTCGGTTTTCGTCTCCGCCATGAAGCGGGTTTCGATTCGCTTCATCTCCCGCGGTGATACTGTGTACAGCATGAATATCTACTCCAGTACGCACACGGCGGCGGCGACGCCCCCGTCGTGGCTGATGCTCAGGTGCGAGGCGCGCGCGCCTTTGGTTTTCATGGCCTCCAGCGCCTTTGCGGATAGCGCGTAGGACGGACAGCCGCGTTCGTCGTGCGTCACCCCGATATCCGACAGCGCAACGCCGCCCGACAGCCCGACGCCCAGCGCCTTTAAGAACGCTTCCTTGGCGGCGTACATGCCCGCGGCGCTCTGGGCGCCCTTTTTATTGTTCAGGTACTTCCGTTCGTCCTGCGTATAATAGCGCTTGAGGAAACCGTCGCCTTTTTGCAGCGCTTTTTCGATGCGCTCCACGTGGCAGATATCGATTCCCAGCCCGATCATCGTTTGCCTCCGAGATAGGCCGCGTTGGCGATCGCCCTGGCGGTGACTTCGGCGGCGGCTGCGCAGAGTTGAATCATATTCACATCCGTATTCACGCGCCCCGTCGCCAGCGCGAACACGGTATCGCCGTCCATCTGGGTATGCACGGGGCGGATGGCGCGGGCAAGCCCGTCGTGCGCGCATGTTGCGATGCGGTTCGCCTGCGGTTTTGTGATGATCGCGTCGGTCGCCACAACGACCAGCGTGGTGTTGCCGGACTGCGAAATCTTCAGGTGTTCCGCGGCGGGCGCGGTGCCGAACAGAAGCCCTTCGCTGGTCACGGGTTTCCCGTCGCTCAGACGCCCGCAGGCAAGCACCTTGCCCGTGTGCGGATGGTATACGTCGCCGCACGCGTTCACACAGGCGACCGCGCCGACGGTTACGCCGTCGGGCAATGTGATACTGGCGGTGCCCGTGCCACCGAACACAGGCTGCGCTCCCGGCACGAACTTACCGATGGTCGCGCCCGTACCCGCGCCGTATGCGCCCTGCTGCACGGTTTTCATCGCGTTTTTGCAGGCTTCGTATCCCATCGCGGCGTCGGGGCGTACCCTGCCGTCGCCAACCATCAGGTCAAAGAGCACGGCGGCGGGCACGATCGGCACGCAATAGGAATCGGCCTCGTACCCGATGCCCGCCTCCTCCAAAAAGCGCATCACGCCGCCCGCGGAATCCAGCCCGTACGCACTGCCGCCCGTGAGTACGACTGCGTTCGCTTTTTCGATCATCGCTTCGCTTCTTGTTAAAATCATCTCCCGCGTGCCGGTGGCCGCGCCGCGCGAGTCCGCGCCGACCACAGCGCCTTCGCCGCCGCAGAGCACCACGGTGACGCCGGTCAGCGCGCGTTCATCCTGCGCCTGTCCCACGCGGATGCCGTGCACATCGGTGATCGCGCCTTGAAACAGCGGTTTTGCCACTTTGCATCTCTCCTATCGTTCAAAGGGCGTATGGAATTGCATTATTATTAGGATTTCGTCAGACGCTTTCCGTTCTCCTGCCGAGCACCCTGTCGGCGGCTTCCGCAAGCGACATGCAAACGGGATGCCCGGTCGCAAGCAGCCGCGCCCTGCCCATGTGCCCGCGCGCGATCAATACGCAATCCATCTTCAGGCTGTCGGCCACGACCGCGTCGTGCACGGTGTCGCCAACCATCACGCAGGACGCGGGATCGATCTGGTTGTCCGCAAGCCATGCCCTGGCGATGTCCGTCTTATCGGTGGCGTAGATATGCGAAAGCCCGAGCACGGCCTGGAAGCGTTCCAGGATTCCCGTATGCGCAAGCTGACTGCGCAGGTTGTCCTCCTGGCTTGCCGAAAGGACGACCTGCATCCATCCCGCCTGTTGAAAGCGGTCCAGCGCGGAAACCGCATCCGCAAACAAGGGTACGGTGTTTACACCCGCCACATACTCGTCCATCCAGGCATGGGCGATCGCGACGAAATTTTCTTCCGTGACGCCCGCGCGCTCATAATACAGCTTTACCGGAAAGGTAAACTGCTCGTGATAGGTTTCGATATCCCCGATCGCCGGCAGGCCGAAGCGCGGAAACACCCTGTTGCGCACGCCGAGGGCATAGCGCACGTCGTCCAGAAGCGTGCCGTTCCAGTCCCAGAGGATGACCCGTGTTTTCATTGATATGAATTTCCAATCCTCAATACGATTAATATAAGTAGTAGAGTGTGTTCACATAATCCGAAATGGCTAGCTGACGGTTGATTTTCGTGTCAGGCGAGGCGCTTTCGCGAAGGAATACTGGAGGTCTTTCGAGCGGAAGCAACAAAGCATGACGCGAAAAGCAGCATCAGATGGCCGTTGAGCGTTTGTGTGAATACACTCTAGTACGCTTTAGCAAAATAGATTACTTTATCCGCCTTCCTGCCGCAGCACACGCAAGCATCGCCGACGGGCGTCTGGTCAAAGGGCATGTTGCGGCTTGTGGCGGTGGTTTCCTGCTTGATTTTATCCTCGCAGGCCGGATCGCCGCACCACATGGCTTTGGCAAAGCCCGTTTGCACGGCTTCGGTCAGTTCGCTCATATCGTGAACATCGGTAATGCGGCCGTCGCGCAGCTTCGCCGCCTGGTCGAACAGGTTTTGCTGGATTTCATCCAGCAGCTTCCGCAAATCCTCCGCCAGGGTTTTAAGCGCGACGGGCGCTTTTTCGCAGGTATCGCGGCGGACCGCCGTCGCCTGGTCGTTTGCGATGTCGCGGGGGCCGATCTCCAGGCGGACGGGCACGCCCTTGAGCTCCCAGTCGTTGAATTTGAAGCCGGGCGACACCGTATCGCGGTCGTCCAGCTTCACGCGGAAACCCGCGTCCGTAAGCTGCCTGAACACTTCGTTCGCCTTTTCCGTCACGCCGCCCTTATGCGCGGCGATGGGAACGATCACGATCTGTATGGGCGCGATGCGGGGCGGCAGGCGCAGCCCGCGCTCGTCCCCATGCGTCATGATGATCGCGCCGATCAGCCGCGTGGAGATGCCCCAGCTTGTTTCATGCACGTATTCCAGCTTCCCGTCGCGGCTCAAATACTGTATCTCGAACGCCTCGGCGAAGTTCGTTCCGAAGTTGTGCGTCGTGCCCGCCTGCAGGGCCTTGCCGTCCTGCATCATGGCTTCCATGCTGTAGGTCGCCACCGCGCCGGCGAATTTTTCCGAATCGGATTTGCGGCCGCAGAGCACCGGCATGGCGAGTTCCTTCTCGGCCACCTCCCGGTAGACGTCCAGCATCTGCAGGGTTTCTTCCTGCGCTTCTTCCGGCGTTTCGTGGATGGTGTGCCCCTCCTGCCAGAGGAATTCGGAGGTCCGCAGGAACGGACGCGTGCTCTTTTCCCAGCGCATCACGTTGCACCACTGGTTGTATTTCATGGGCAGGTCGCGCCAGCTGCCCACCCATTTGGAATACATGGCGCAGAAGATCGTCTCGCTGGTGGGGCGGATGGCAAGTCTCTCCTGCAGTGTCTCGTTCCCGCCCTGGGTTACCCAGGCAACCTCCGGCGCGAAGCCTTCCACGTGCTCGGCTTCCTTGAGCAGCAGGCTTTCGGGAATGAGCAGCGGCATATACACGTTTTCGTGGCCCGTGGCCTTGAACCGCCGGTCCGCCTCCTGCTGGATCCTCTCCCAGATGGCGTAGCCGTACGGCCGGATCACCATGCAGCCGCGCACCGGCGCGTAATCCACCAGCTCCGACTGTAGAATGACGTCCGTATACCACTGTGAAAAATCCTCGCTGCGGGGCGTGATATGCTCCACAAACTTTTTCTCATCCTGCTTGCCCATTGCTGTTTCCTCCTCACTAATAGAAAAGCCCTCACCCCAAACCATTTGTTGGGACGAAGGTTTCTTCGCGGTACCACCCGACTTAGAGCGCACAGCGCTCTCACTCAGCGCCCGGTAACGGCGGCGAACCGTCGGGGATTGGCCGAATATCCGGATGCGGGAAACCCCGTTTGCCGCTTGTCCGTCTTTTCAGCCAGTGAGACGGATCTCTTTGCTGCGTCCGCAGGGCGTTCATCCGCGTCTATCCTAGCATATACAAGGGAAATTGTCTACCCCTGCCTGTCGCTGGCCCTGCGCTTCAGCCTGGCCTTCTGCTCAAACATCATAGAGTCGGCCTTTTGGAACAGCTGGTCAAGCGTCCTGGTCTTCCGGGTCAAAACGGCGTATCCGGCGCTGACGGACAACTCATGCTTTATCTCTTTCTCCTTGATGATCCTTTCCAGATTCGCATTCACTCGGTCGACCGCCGATACCAAGTTTGCTTTCTGGCCGTGCCTGGTGATCACCAGGAACTCATCCCCGCCGAAACGGCAGATGAAATCGTCCCACTGGAATTCCGTCTCCAGGCTGCGCGCGACCGCGATGATCGCATCGTCCCCGGCGGTATGCCCGTGCCGGTCGTTGATACATTTGAAATTATTGATATCCAGCACAACCACGGCAACGGCCGTCTTGTCCTTCGTCCGCTCCCATTCGCGTTCAAAGCGTTCGAAATAGGCAAACGCCTGCCTGCGGTTGTACAGACCCGTCAGCGAATCGGTCGTGATCTCGTCGTTTTGGTTGTTGATGAACAAAAGCAGCAGCGAGATCACCGTGGCGTTCCAAACATAGGTCACGCTGTTGTCAAATATCTGCAGCACACCGCCGATCAGCGGGATCACCGTAAAGCGCAAAAGCCAGCCGTACTGTGAAACGTTCTTGGCGACGACAGCGTTGTTTCTGCCCGCCATCAGGTAGCGGACCAGTATTTCCCCCACTGCGATGAGGAGCAGGATAAACGATAATACAAAGGAAAGCGAATGCAGGGGGCCCCGGTGATACACGTTGAGCGCGTCGATGCTGAAAAACCAGCCGGTGAACGGCGTTGCGACGGCGATCAGGGTATGCAGTACGACCGGGATGAGATACCAGCGCCTGAGCCTTTTCTGCTTCTCCTCCGGAACGTTGAGGCTGACATCCGTAAAACAAATAAAGAAAAACGACGGCAGCGGATCCAGGGTATAAAATATCGTCGTTGCGATCACCTGGACCGTACGTAACGAATCGACCGCATGTCCGGCGACCACGAAGTTCACCGTATCCGCAAGCAGCAGGAAGATATTCGTAATCACGATGTACTGGAAAAGCTTGAACTTCCTGGACTGTACTTTGTGGCTTTTTTGGTAGCTGGTGAAGAGGAAAACGAATAGTATGATCAATGAAAACCCGTTGACAAGCAGCGGGGCTTTTGCGTTTTGCAATAAACAATCCATCGTTTGAACACCGCCTTATCGCCGTCACGCCGCGCGCTGGATGATATTCCCGGTCGAAATGCGCGGCATGAATCACATTATCGTACCCTGAGGCTCGATAGCATAGTAGCAAACGCGCCTAAGTCCGTCAAGCGGAACGGTGTATGCAACTGTGCATCTTCTGTATTATTTTCTTCTATTCGCCTGTTTCGCTACGCCGGTTTCCTGGCGTCCGGCTCCTGCTCCCACACTTTAAGCGCGGGCGGATCGAAAGCCGGACGCAGGTCGGCGTAGAGTATATCGTGGTTCAGCCAGGCTTTTTTCAGTTTTTCGTCCGAAAGGATGACGGGCATGCGGTCGTGATACGGGGACATCTGCCCGTCGGCCTGGCGGGTGAGGATGGCAAAACCGTCGTATCCGCCGGCCGCAAAGCCGCCCAGAAACTCCCCGTAAAAGCCCGCCATGTACATCAGCGGCTCGTCCGTATCGGGGCGGAAAGCGAACTTGTCCTTGGTCTTGCGGCCCGCGCTCCGCCGCCACTCGAAGAAGTGGCTTGCGGGGATGAGGCAGCGCCGCTCCCGCGCGGCCTTCTGAAACATCGGCGTTACGTCGGCCTTTTCGGATCGGCTGTTGATCACAAGCCCCCCGCCGCCGGTGCGCGAGAAGCCCCACTTCATTGGCCGTACGGTGACGCCGTAGTCCTTCTCGTTCACGATAACCGGCACGATCTGCGAGGGGAAGATCTCCCCCGTCTGCACCTGGTCGTGCATCGGCAGGCGCCGCTTTTCCAGTTCCGCCAGGATGGCGCGCACCTTGATGTTTTCTTCCTCGTTATCGATATAATAGCGTCCGCACATATTATCCCTCCTAAAAGAATAAATTGCGGATGTCTTCTTCGGTCAAGCTGGACAGGGCCATCTCACCTGCTAACACCACGCGGTCAAACACCGCGCGCTTGCGCTTGGAGAGGTCGGTCACCTTCTCTTCGATCGTCCCCTGCGCGATCAGGCGGATAACGTCCACGTCCCGCGTCTGGCCGATGCGGTGCGCGCGGTCGATTGCCTGTTCCTCCACGGCGGGATTCCACCAGGGATCGTAATGGATGACCAGGTCCGCACCCATCAGGTTCAGCCCCGTGCCGCCCGCCTTCAGGCTGATTAAAAACACCTGTCCGTCGCCGCCGTTGAAGCGGTCGCAGAGTTCCTGCCTTACTTCGGGGCGGGTGGAGCCGTCCAGGTACAGGGTTTTGATCCCCTCGCGGTTAAGGCGCTTGCGGATGATCTGCAGCATGCCCACAAACTGCGAAAACACCAGCAGCCGCCGTTTGTCGTCTATCGCCTGTTTCACGGTTTGGATCAGCAGTTCCAGCTTCCCGCTGGTACCCTCGTAGTCGCCCAGGAAAAGCTTGGGATGGCAGCACACCTGCCGGAGTTTCAGGAGTATACTCAGCACCTGCATACGCGCGCGCGGAAGCGAGCCGGAGGAGAGCGCCTCCCCCACATGCGAACGCAATGTGTTAAGAAGCTGCGTATAAATGCGCTCCTGCTCGGGCGTCATCGCCGCATACAGGGATTGTTCGCGTTTCCCCGGCAGGTCCCTGAGCACCTCGGCCTTGAGCCGCCGCATGAGAAACGGCTTGATGCGCTCCTGCAGTTCTTCGGCGTGCTCGCTGCCGCCGTAACGCCGCAGGAAGGACGCTTGTCTGCCCAGATAGCCGGGCAGCACAAAATCAAAGATGCTCCACAGTTCGCCCATGTGGTTTTCCATGGGCGTGCCCGTCAGCGCGACGCGCACCTGCGCGTCGATTCCCTTAACCGCCGCCGCGCCGATGGACTGCGCGTTTTTCACGAACTGCGCCTCGTCCAGGATCGCAAAGCGGAACGGCAGCTTACGCAGGAGTTCGATATCCCGCCTCAAAAGCGGATAGCTTGTGAGCACCACGTCCACCGCGGAATCGTTCGCTACCTCCGCAAGCAATCTGCGGCGGTCCTCGCGTATGCCCGAAACCAGCCGGATGGTCAGGTCGTTATCGAAGCGCTTGAACTCCGCCAGCCAGTGGTAGATCAGCGAAGTCGGTGTGACGATGATGTTGCGCGCGGCGCCGTCCTTCTTTTTGGCGGCGGAGAGCGCGGCGATCACCTGCACGGTCTTGCCAAGCCCCATCTCGTCGGCCAGGATGCCGCCCATACGGCTTTCGTAAAGCGACAGTATCCAGCCCGCGCCGCGCTTCTGATAGGGCGTGAGTTTCCTGCGCAGGCGCGCGGGGATATAGGCTTCGGCGGTCTCGGCATGTTCGGAAAACGCCCTGGCGGTGTTTTGCACCTCGTCGGTCGCCTTCGTATCGCCGCCCGCCATTTTCAGCATCGTGACCATATAGGCCGCACGGTACGCGCCGAAGTTCAGCTCCCGCGCGTCCGGCGCCGCCTGCGGATCGTCCAGCGCCGCGGCCTCCAGCAGTTCCTGCGCCACGGGCGCCAGCGCCGTCATATCGCGGATATCCAGGAATTCGCCCGACTTCAGGCGCACATATTGTTGGCGCGCCTCAATAGCCCTGAGTACGGGGATCAGTTCGCCGACCGGTTTGTTGCCCTCCAGCAGTGAAAACAAAAGCCTGCCGCCCTGCATGCGGAACGACGCCGTGCCGCTGAAACGCCGGGGCTTCATCTTGCGGAAGGCTTCGGACACGAATACCTCCGCCCGCTTGCCCAGTTCCGTCACCCCCTGCGTGCAGAAGGCGAGGATATCCTTGGCGCGGCGCAGCACGATGCGCCCCTTTCGCACCACGAAGCCCGCGTCGGAAAAGAAATCCAGCAGTTCCGTTTCCGCGCGCCCGTCCCTAAGCAGCAGCTTGCCGTCGGGCGCATTCTGCCAGGGCTGCCCTTCGGTGTCGAACAGGTGGATCACCGTATCGCCGTAATGCAGCTCCACCCGGGCTTCGACGTTGCCGCGGACCAGGTCCACATACACGCGCGGCTGCAGAGGCTGGTTGATGAGCTTGTCCTTGAGTTCCTGCGAAGGCAGCACCGAACCGACGATGGACAGCGCAGGCAGCAGCGCCGACAGCGTATCCTCCGCGTCCTCCGCCGGATAGGTGAACGTCTGCCCGCGCTCGCATAAAAGTCTGACAATCCGGGCCTGCGCGCTGTGCAGGCGCCGGATCAGCCCGTCATGGAACACATAGCGCCCGTCCGGCGTTACGACGCGGACGCCTTCGGCGCCCTGTGCCTGAATGGACAGTAGCCCCAAGTCCATTTTGACCGAAAAGCACAGCGGGATCTCCACCGTGCGGATATGCGACTGCAGCCGGCGTTCGCCGTCGATCATCAGATAGAACGGATGCCGCTCGAAGAAGCGCATCACGCTTTGCAAGAACGCGCCAAAGAGGATGATGAACCGCCCTTCGCCGGAAGGCCGAGGCACGGTTTCCATATCATCGGTTTTCGGCGGCAAGTGGCTTTGCAGCAGTGACAGCACCGCTTCTTCTTCCTTGGTCAAACGCATCTGCGCCGGACGGTAGGTGAATTTCTGCGACAGTTCCAGCAGGATGCCCTGGTTGTAGCAGTTGAGCAGTTCATAAATGTTTTTCACCGCGTACAGCCGTTCCTGCCCCAATTGCAGCCCGAACCCCGTTCGCCCGTCCCTGAACAAGCGGATCACCGCCATCAGGCGTACGCTTTCGCCGTCGGGCATGGCGCGGCTGAGGGCCTTGAGCATCTCCTGCCCAAGTAATAGTTTTTGTTCCTGCTGCAGATTCTGCAGCGATCCGTCCTCCGCGGTCTTGCACTGCGCGGCCACGATGTGCATGCAGCCGTTCTCCCCCGTGCCGCCGCAGGTACAGGATGCGGAGCCGTTTGCATGAAGCGTCACCTGCGCTTCGGGCGTCGTGCCCACAAGCAGGGTAAGGGTGCCGTCCGTCCGGCTGACCGTACGCACGCTGCCGCGGCGGAAGATTTTCTCGCCCTCGGTGACAAACTGCCTTGCCCGCTGCTCCATAGTACCTCCTTATGCGTATCCGGTATGTATTCTGTTTTCAAGCGACAAATCCCTGCCCGAAAAACGCTCGTTGACAGGAAATTCCTATCATGATAAGCTTCAGGCAGCGTTCAAAGGAGTGTGTAAATATGAAGCGGATGAAACGGGATATTGGGAACGTTCTCAAAGACGCAATCGCCAGCGGGCAGACCCCCTGCGCGGCGGTGATGCTGTGGCGCGAAGGGGAAGAAGCATTGTTTAAAATGAACGGATATGCCGATATAGAGCGAAATCTTCCTGTCGCGCGCGAATCCATCTATCGCCTGTATTCGCTTTCCAAGCCCATGACGGCTGTCGCCGCGATGACGCTGATCGAGCGCGGAATGCTGGACATCGTCGCGCCTGTCTCCGATTTTCTGGAGGGGTTCAAAAACCAGCAGGTAGCCGTCGGCGAAACGGATCTCGAGCCGGTCAAGCGCCCCGTGCAGGTACGCGACCTGTTCACCATGACCTCCGGGCTGCCCTATCCCGGAGCCAACACGCCCGCAGAGCGGGCGATGGATAGCCTTTATAGGCAAATGAAATCGGAAATACTTGACAACAGCCCGCTATCCACCATCGCCGCCGCCAACCGCATCGGGCAAAGCCCGCTGGCGCATCACCCTGGCGAGAGATTCCTGTACGGCACGTCGGCGGACGTTCTGGGCGCGGTGATCGAGGTAGTCTCGGGCAAGCCGCTCAACGAGTATATGACGGAAGTCCTGTTCGGACCGCTTCAGATGAAGGACACCGATTTCTATGTGCCAGAGGACAAACGCAGTCGCTTGGTGACACTGTATGAACGCAAGGACGGAGCATTGGCAAAGCACCCCGATTCCGAAGCCCTGCACGGTGTGTTCTCATTGCCAAGCCTGCTGGAAGGCGGCGCGGGCATCTTTTCCACGATCGACGACGTGATGTCGTTCGGGCGCATGCTGCTTGATGGCGGGAAGCTGAACAAGGAGCGTATCCTGTCGCCAAACGCGGTCGGCTGGCTTTCCGAAAACCACCTGACCGAGCGGCAGCAAGGCTATCTGGACTGGGATTCGCTGCTGGGATACGGCTACGGCGGGCTGATGCGCGTGCTACTCTCGCCGGGCAAGTCCTGTTCGCTGGGCGTGAAGGGTGAGTTCGGCTGGGATGGGTGGACGGGCACGTATATGAGCGTGAGTCCGGAAACGGGCACCGTGCTGGTCGTGATGCAGCAGCTTGCGGGGGCGGGCACCAACGCGATGATCCGCAATATCCGCAATGTGGTGTACGCAAACATTTGACTTGCAAACGTGACGGCCTTTGGGTATACTTGATTTGGCGATGATCGCGGAAACCGCCTGATCGCTTTTTCAAAGAGAGCGGGCAGCTGCTGAAAACCCGTATAAGCGTTCGGCCATTCCGCCGCGGGAGCACGCTGGCGAGGAGCCGGCCGGGCGCGCCCGATACAGCGCGTGTAAGAGAAACACTTTGTGTTTAATTCGGGTGGCACCGCGGAGCAACACGATCCTCCGTCCCTGTTGCAGCACATGCTGCCTGCAGGGGCGTTTTCTTTTGGAGAGGCGGAATCTATGCTTGATATGGAGCGTATACGGGATGATCCCGGCGAGCTCAAGCGCATGCTTGCGTCCCGATTCGCCGATACGGACGCGGCGGACAGCCTGCTTAAGCAGGACGCGCTTCGCCACAAACTGGCGGCGGATTCGCGTGCAAAAAAAGAGCTCCGCAACCGGATGAGCCAAAAGGTCGGCGCGCTGAAGCAGGAAGGCGCGTCCGGCGAAACGCTTGCGGTGATGATGAACGAGATGCGCGCGCTGGGCGCCGAGATCGCCGTGATGGACGTGGATATCGCGGAACTGGACGACAAGATCGACGCGTTCCTGCTATCCGCGCCCAATTACCCGCACGCCTCCGTACCGGTCGGCAGGAATGCAAAGGGCAACGAGGAAGTGTACCACCGGGGCATAAACAATCCCTTTCCCTGGGAGCCGAAGCCCTACTGGAACATCGGTTCCGCCCTGCGGATCCTCAATTTTGACGATACTGCGAAGCTCAAAGGCACGCAGTTCACGGTCTACCGCGATCTGGGCGCGCAGCTGGAACGCGCGGTGATCAGCTTCTTCCTGGATACGCATATCGGATCCGGATATCGGGAAGTGATGATGCCCTATACGCTGTTGAGCGACGAGAACGCGGATGTCCGGCAGCAGCCCATCCTGGACGAAGACGGCGGCGGAACAGAAGCGCGCATGCCGTCCGAGCCGGATTCATCCGTCATCCGCCTGTACCGCGATACGGTCCTGGACGAGGCGGAACTCCCCGTCCGCCACTGCGCGTTCTCCGCCAGTTTCCGCACGGATATCACCAGCACGGGAACGGATTCCGGCGGTCTGCTCCAGCGCCGGTTCGACACCGTGGAACTGGCGGCGATCTGCAATCCGGAACGCAGCTACGACATGCTTTCCGAGATGTTGGGCCAGGAGCAGAAGGTATTAAAGCTGCTCGACCTTCCCTACCGCGTGATGCTCAGATGCACGGGCATGATGAAATATTCCGCCGCCAAGACCTACGATTTAGAGGTGTGGATGCCCGGCTACGGACGCTTTGTGGGCGTGTCGGACTGCTCCAACTGCGAGGATTACCTGGCCCGGCGGCTGAACATCCGCTGCCGGACAGGCGAAGGCGCGGAACTGCAGCTCTGCCATACGCTGTCGGGCAGCGGCATGGCCATCGGGCGGACGGTGGCGGCGATCCTGGAAAACCGCCAGAACGAGGACGGCTCCGTGACCGTGCCCGAAGCGCTGCGGGATTACATGCATACCGATATCATCCGATAACATTTTGGAAAGGTGGAATACCCTTGCTGGATATCCGTTTCGTTCGGGAGAATCCCGATGCGGTCAAGGAAAACATCAAAAAGAAATTTCAAGACGATAAGCTTGAGATGGTGGACAAAGTCATTGCGCTGGACGAAGAAGTTCGCGATCTTAAGGGACGCATCAGCAATCTGCGGGCTACACGTAACAAGCTATCTAAAGAGTTCGGACAGCTGATGGCGCAGAAAAAGCCTTCAGAAGCAGAAGCCGCTAAGAAAGCAGTTGTTGCCAACGCAGTGATTCTGAAAAGTCGGGAGACAGAGTTAACATTAGCCGAGGCAAATTTGCATAAAAACATGCTCGTCCTGCCGCAGATGATGGCGCCCGACGTGCCGATCGGCAAAAACGATACCGAGAATGTCGAGCGGCAGCGCTTCGGCGAGATGAAGACGCCGGACTTCGACATCCCCTATCATACCGAGCTGATGGAGCGCTTCAACGGCCTGGACCTGGATTCGGCGCGGCGCGTGGCTGGCAACGGATTTTATTACCTGATGGGCGATATCGCACGGCTGCACTCCGCAGTGCTCGCCTACGCGCGGGACTTTATGATCGGCAAAGGCTTCACCTACTGCGTTCCGCCGTTTCTGATCCGCTCCGCCGTGGTGAACGGGGTGATGTCGTTTGCCGAACTCAACGATATGATGTATAAGATCGAGGACGAGGATCTCTACCTCATCGGCACCTCGGAGCATTCCATGATCGGCAAGTTCGCCGATACGATACTCGATGAAGAAGAACTGCCAATTACCATGACCTCGTACTCCCCTTGTTTCCGCAGGGAAAAGGGCGCCCACGGCATCGAGGAGCGCGGGGTGTTCCGCATCCACCAGTTTGAAAAGCAGGAGATGATCGTGGTCTGCAAGCCGGAGGACAGCGAAACCTGGTTTGACAGGCTGTGGAAAAACACCGTGGAATTCCTCCAAACGCTGGATATCCCCGTGCGGACGCTGGAGTGCTGCTCGGGCGATTTAGCGGATTTGAAAGTGAAATCCCTGGACGTGGAGGCGTGGTCGCCCCGGCAGCAGAAGTTCATCGAAGTCGGCTCCTGCTCCAACCTCGGCGACGCGCAGGCACGGAGGCTTAAGATACGCATCAAGGGCGAAGGCGGCAATACCCTCGCCCATACCCTCAACAATACCGTAACCGCGCCGCCGCGTATGCTGATCGCATTCCTGGAAAACAATTTGAACTCTGATTATACCGTCCGCATCCCCGCCGCCCTCCAGCCTTACATGGGCGGACAAACGGTGATTAAACCGAAGTAACGGGAACGTTGGGGGTTATGCGCCCCCAAACCCCGCAGTTAAGGACATTGTCCTTAACAATCCATAAATAGCCGCGCATCGCGCGGCTATTTATGGATTGTAAAGGGCACCGCCCTTTACTGGGGTATGGGGCAATGCCCCATGACCTATCCGTTGTGCTCGATATCCCCGCGGGATTTGAGTTCGGCGAGGAGGATCTGATAGAAGTCCTCGTCGATCTTAAATTTTTTCATGTAAACGATATAGCCGAGCAATATGGCGATCAGCGGCAGGATGAGCATCGCGCTCTTGAGGACGAGCACCCCCTGCGCCGTAACCTCCGCCGCCGTTTCCGCGGCGTTGACGCCGGAGAGTATCAGCGTCAGCCCCAGGATGCCGCTTGCGATCGCGCCGCCGATCTTATTGATGAACGGCTGCACGGAAAATGTGATGCTCTCGTTGCGCTTGCCGAACTTCCACTGCCCGTATTCGATGGAATCCGAAAGGAACATCAGCATCAGCATCTCGATGAACGCCTGCCCAACGAAGATCAGTACCCCGGCGACGCCGAGCCAAACCATGTTCATCGGCGCGGCGAAAAACAACACATACCCAGCCACCACCAAAAGCGTCGCGCCCGAATACAGCTTGCGACGGGACATCCGTTTGCGCACCAGGGTGAACACGCCAAGCGCACCGATCTGCGACACGCCGAGCACCAGCGCAAATATGGCGTACATGTTCTCGTCCCCAAAGATATACTTGAAGTAATACACGCCAAACGAGGTCGTGGTCACGTAGCCGATCATGAACAGCGACAGCGACACGGCCACCCACATCAGCTGGTCGTTTTTCACCAGCACGCGGAACATCTCCTTGAGCGAAGTCTTCTGCTCCTGCTTGAAATATCCGCTGCGCTCCCTCACGCCCAGCAGTGTGAACAGCTGGAACAAAAGCATCAGCGCCGTGATGATCAGCGCGAATAAAAACCAGCCCTGTTTTGCGCTGCCAACGGCGTTTGATAGCGCGCCCGTCGCCGGGATGATTCCAACCACCACGGCAAACAAACCGACGTTGGCGCAGATGCGCGCGAACGAGCCTATCTTCTCCCGCTGCCGCTGGTCGGTAGACAGCGAGGGCATCATCGACCAGTACGCGATATCGTTGAGGCCGTAGAAAATATCCCACGCCACGTAGAACACGCCGAACATCACGATGTACGTTGCGCCGGTCAGCCCCATGTCCGTAAACATCAGCACCATGCACGCCCCGCCGATCAACCCGCCCAGGAGTATCCAGGGCTTGAACTTGCCGAAGCGGGATTTCGTATTGTCCACGATCAGCCCCATCAGCGGGTCGTTGAACGCGTCGAAGGTCCGCAGGATGAACAAAAGCACTGTCATCACCGCGAGGGTCGCGTCGGACACGATGCGCACCTCCGTGATGTACACCATGAGGTACATGCTGACCATGGTGTAGAACATATCCCGCCCGATGGTGCCCAGGCCGAAGAAAAACCGGTTTCTGCCGTCGATGTTTTTATTCATGCACTCGTCTCCTGTTCCGCCTGAATAGTGTAAAGGTTGGAGCCGTAATCCCCCAGCAGGCGAAGTTTCGGGTTGTAGCCGGTACCCGTGAATTGGTTATTGAGCTGCACGCCGTGGCGCAGCAGCCGCCCGTCGGCGCGGTAGCTTTCCACGTTATCCTTCAGGGTATACAGGCGGTTGATTCTCTGAAACAGCCAGCCGTCCGCGCTTATGCGCAGCGGCAAAGCGTGCGTGATCAGGTTCCCGAAGCGCTTGATGAACACGCTCTGGGGCACGGTCTGAACGCGGTAGCGCCGCTGCGGCTGCAGTCCGCAGAGCCGCAGGCGGTCGAATTTCGCGCTCGGGTCGAACCTCGTCTGGAAAAACCCGCTGACGCCGCCCGCCTGTTTATCATCCACGCAGTGCCAGGCGATCTGGTTCTCCCTGTCCGTATCCCCGCGAAAGAACCTGCCGTACTGCAGGGTTCTGCGGTGCCGCTTGTAAAACGCGATCTGCCGCTTCACTTCCCTGCGCTCCGCAAACGACAAGGCGTTCACGTCCAGCTCATACCCCAGGCAACCGAACGCCGCCACGTTGAAGCGCGTGGCCAGCGGCGTTTCCCGGATTGTCTGGTGGCTTGGCGCGGCGGATACGTGCGCCCCCATCGCCGACAGCGGATACAGGCAGCTTAGCCCACCCTGTATCTGGAGGCGCTCTACTGGGTCGGTGTCGTCCGAAGACCAGATCTGCGGTGAAAAGCAAAGCATGCCCAGATCAAAGCGGTTGCCGCCCGAGGAACAGCTTTCCAAAAGTATATGCGGGCGCGGGCGGAAGATGCGGGCAAGCACGTCGTACAGTCCCAGAATATAGCGGTGAAAAAACTCGCCCTGGTTCTTCACGCAGGGCGAATAGCAGTCGGTCATATGGCGGTTGTAATCCCATTTCACATAATCGACCCTGCAGGCGTCCAGAATTTCAGACACCTGCCTGACGATGTAATCGCGCACGGCGGGGTTGCAGAGGTCCAGCACCAGCTGATTGCGGCCAAGCGCGGGCGCTTTGGCCTTGATCCGCACCGCGTACTCGGGATGCGCGCGGTACAGGTCGCTGTTTGGGTTGACCATCTCCGGCTCGAACCACAGCCCGAACTTGAGCCCTTTTTTGTGGATGCCCTCCGCCAGATCCTTCAGTCCGTTCGGCAGCTTCTTTAGGTTGACGGAGTAATCGCCTAAACTGGACGTATCGTCGTCCCGCTTGCCGAACCATCCGTCGTCCAGCACGAACAGCTCCGCGCCCAGGCGTTTCGCGCCGCGCGCAAGCCCGAGGAGCTTCCGCCGGTTGAAGTTGAAATAGCAGGCCTCCCAGCTGTTGATGAGCACGGGGCGTTCCTTCCCCTTCCAGTCGCCGCGCACCACGTGATTGTTGATAAAATCATGGAAATGCTGCGACAGGCCGTTGAAGCCGTTTTCCGAAAAACTCATCACAGCTTCCGGCGTTTCAAACTGCTCGCCCTTTTTCAACTGCCACTCGAAGCAATGCGGGTTGACGCCCAGGTTCACGCGCACGAGTTCCCGCGTGGTCAGCTCCGCCGCGCCGTAGTGGTTGCCCGAGTACAGGAGGTTGAAGCCGTACACGTCGCCCGTGTTCTCCCGCGCGTCCGCCGATACCAGCAAAAACCCTGGATTGTGGCGGTTGGAGCTGTCCCCGGTCGTGGAAGAGTTCACGGTCAGCCCGCAGGTGACCGGGCGGGTATGCCTACGCGCCTCCGCGATCCACGTGCCGTCAAACGTCACCATACGGAAGCCGTCGTTTGGCATGTCCAACATCATGCTGAGCAAACGGCGGATGGTGAGCGGATGCTTGTTCTCGTTGCGCAGGACCGCGCGGCGCGTGATGACGTCCGCGTCCGAAAACACGGTATAGTACAAATCCAGGTACACCATGTTGCTTTCGTCGATCATTGTGACGACCAACGTTTGCGCGTCCTGTCCCTCGGCGGTCGGGAGCTTGTCCATCGGCATGCAGCCGTCCCGCACGCCGTGGCTCTGGTAGCGGAAATCCGCCGTGAAGGTTTCGTCCGGCATTTTGATTTCGGCGGGCGTATCGCGGTAGTCCCCCTTGCCGATGCCCGACCACTCCAGGCACAGCGAATCAAGACAATAGGTATTGTCGTCCTTATCATAGGCTACCGTGCCGCCCATGGGCGTCACGCGCTTTACAAGCAGCGGTTCGATCTCCTGATTGTCGGGCAGGCGGCCGCCGTAGTATACGTGCTCCAGGTGCTTGTACTTCGTCACACGGAACCAGTAGCTTGTGGTTTTCGTGTTCAGCTGGAATTCGCCGTTTTGTGTGTAGATCATTGCCTGCTCTCCTTGATGACAACCGCCTCATACGGCTGTAATATTCCGTCAAAGGCCGTTCTGCCGTAGTTGTCCGTTACTATGCTGCCGCGATACGGTACGCGCGCCTTTTGTTTGGAAAAACTCAGCATCACCGTCAGCGCCTCCCCGTTCAATTCCCGTTTGTAAGCCATCACCCGCCGGTTGGCAAACAGCGGCGTGAACGCGCCGTATTTCAGGATATCGTTCCCGGCGCGCAGGGCGATGAGTTTGCGGTAGTAGTTTAGCACGGAATCTTCGTCGTTGTCCTGCGCAGCGTAATTGATCGTCCTATAGTTCGCGGTCACGGGCAGCCACGGCTTGCCCGTGGTAAAGCCCGCGTTCTCTTCCGCGGACCACTGCACGGGGGTGCGGGCGTTGTCGCGCGACGCCAGGAGTATCCATTTCAAACGAAGAAACTTCGGGATACAGAAAGAATGCATCAAATCATCAATGTTATGGCTTTCCACGTCGTCGAGTTCGCCGATGGATTTGAACCCCGCGTTCGTCATGCCGAGTTCCTGCCCCTCATAAATAAACGGCGTGCCGCGCAGCGTGAGTTCCAGCGTCGCCAGCATCTTCGCGCTCCGCGCCCAATACCTTTTATCGTCGCCGTAATGGGAAACGATTCGCGGCTGGTCGTGGTTTTCCAGGTACACGGCGTTCCAGTCAAGCTCCGTCTGCCATTCGGTCAGCACACCTAGCAGCCTTTTGGCGCTGAAGGGCTTTGGCATATAGCGCGCCACCCGCCGGTCTACCTCCAGATGGTTGAAATAGATCAGCATGTCCAGCTCCCGGGCCTTGGGATCGCAAAGCCGCCTGGCTTCCTCCACGTCCACAAACGCGCATTCGCCGACGGTGAAGCAGTCGAAATCATCCAGCACGTCCCTGCGGAACTCCCGCAGGATTTCGTGGTTCCGTTCCTGCGATTTATAATGCTCCAGCCCGCAGACCGCGGCGCGCCTTTTGCCGTCGGCAAAGGAAGCTTTGTACAGCACGTTGATGACGTCGCAGCGGAAGCCAGCCGCCCCGCGCGTAAGCCAGAAGCGCATGATCTCCTTCACTTCCGCCATCACGCGCGGATTGCGCCAGTTGAGGTCCGGCTGCTTTTTGTCAAACAGGTGCAGGTAATACTCCCCGCGCCGTTCGTCCCATTCCCACACCGAGCCCATGAAAAAGCTCGTCCAGTTGTTGGGCGGGCCGCCGCCATTTTTGGCGGGCTTCCAGATGTAATAATTGGCGTACGGCTCCTCGCGCCTGCGGCTTTTCCGGAACCACTCATGCTCGTCCGAGGTATGGTTGATCACCAGATCCATGATGATTCTGATATCCCGCCGTTTCGCCTCCTGGAACAGGCGGTCCATGTCCGCAAGCGTGCCGAACTTGGGATCAATATCCTTGTAATCGCTGATGTCGTAGCCGTTGTCCGCATCGGGCGAACAATACACGGGCGACAGCCACAAGATGCCGACGCCCAGTTTTGAAAGCTCCTCAAGCCGGGAGATGATCCCCGGGATATCGCCGATGCCGTCGCCGTTTGAATCCTGAAAGCTCCGCGGATAGATCTGATAAACGACCCTGTCCTTCCACCACTGCGCCATGCGCTTCTCTCCTATTTCGCGTTGATTTTATACTGCTGCGGTTCCACGTACTCCCTGTACATTTCCTCGGTCACGCCGTTTTGTTTGATGATCTGCGAATAGAACTCGCCGGAGCGCTTCACCGTGCGTTTCTGGGTTTTATAATCCACGTGTACCAACCCGAAGCGCGCGCTTTCGCCCTCCAACCATTCGAAATTATCAATAAAGCACCAATGGTAGTAACGCTTCACAGGCAGGCCGGATTTGCACAGCGTCTGCAGATGATCGAATAGGAACCTGCAGCGGAACGCGTCGCCGTTGTCGCAGGTGCCGTTTTCGGTGATATAGATCGGCAGCGGGTGAAGCTGCATCAGGAAACGCAGGCATTCCACAATTCCCTGCGGGTAGATTTCCCAGCCCAGATCGTTCACGGGCACGCCCTTGCGCGTGCCGCTTTGCATGCTTGCCATTGTGACGCGGGAATAGTAGTTCAGCGCGATAAAATCGCAGTATAATCCGTTTTTGATCTTCCCGAGATTGCGAATCGGCCAGCGGAATACGCCAAGCGTCATCGCTTTGGCGATGCTTGCCTGAAAGAAGCGCTCCGCGACGTAGGCAAGCAGCCTGTGCTTGAACTTATGGGGATTCTCCGGCTCGAACACCTGCATATTCATCGCGTAACTCACGTGCGTGCCGGCGATCCCTATGCCCTTTTGCAACGCGTGGATCAGTTGGTACGCTTGCACGTGCGCCACCGTGAGCACCGACATCACATGCATCGCTTTACGGAAACGCTTCTTCCCGGGCGGCCACCAACCGAAATAGTACCCGAGCATCGCGTAGACGTTAGGCTCGTTGATGGTAATATATTCGGTCACGTCCTTGCCGAACGCCTGCACCATTTTGGTGACAAAGCGCATAAAATACTGCACGTTCCCGCGTTTTTCAAACGCGCCCATCTCCTCAAACCACATCGGGTTGGTGAAGTGGTGCAGCGTCACCAGCGGTTTGATCTTATGCTTTTTCAGCCAGCGGACCTCCGCGACGTAATGGTTGACGGCCGATTGGTCGAACTTGCCTTCCTGCGGTTCGATCCGCGCCCATTCCACGCCGATGCGGGCGATCCGCATGCCCATATCGGCCATCAATTGGTCGTCTTCCTGCCAGCGATTGTAGTGGTCGTTGGCACGGGCAGGCGAGGAACCGTCCTTGATGTGCCCGCGGCGCTGCCAGTCCATCCAGTTATGCTCTACTTCGCCGCCTTCTATCTGCGCGGCCGCGCTTGCCGAGCCGAGTTCCATTCCGTCCCTAAGCGAAAATGAAGACATCTCCTACGCCTCCCGGTATGATATTGTTGTCTGATTATTATAGCATAGGTAAGAATGTGCGTGAAGGTCAAAAGCAAACAGATTATGGCAGATCAGGCATGAAATCCTTGCCTATGATCGTTCTATCGGTATACAATCGCACAAATCGTCGATGGGGAGGCTTAACACAAATGAAAAAGATATTTGTTCTATTCCTTCTGTTTCTCTTGCAGACCGTCCGAAAACTCAGAAAAGAATAGGCTAAAAGAGAGGGAAGCGTTATAATATAAGCAGGATAAACGTCTAGGAGAAA
>JAFGGL010000068.1 GCA_016930575.1 Clostridiales bacterium
GCGAGCAGTCCCTGCAGGGACTGCTGGAAAAAGCCGCCTGACGCAACGTTCGGAGCCCTGAAATTGCAAACTTATCTTGACACTAGCATACTGCTGTTGTTTGTATAGGTTCAGAAGAAGCTGCTCGTTATCCATGATGAACCTCCTATTCGTTGATTTTATCATCTTGCTTGATCCAATCATTCATAGAAATGTTCAGCGGTTATAAGGTTTTTCGTTGTTATCTGCAATCATTGTATCACATAGTAAGCAATTAGAAAACCAGGAAGGCGATCGGAACGGATTACATCCGGCTTCCATCCGGCAGGACGACGGTATAGCTGCGTTCATCCATAATCTGCACAAGTTTATGGCTACTCAGATAATTGAGGATCAATTCGCTGACTTCAGTTTGAATCTCCTTTTCCCGCGGACAGGGCAGGTAACAATCGAAACCGCCCGAACCTGTGGCGCGGTAGTTGTTCATGACAAGCGAAAAACTGTCCCCGGGCGATACCGGTTCATTCTGATATTCCAGCTTCGTCACACGTTTGCCGGCAGGATTGCGCAGATCGAAGGCATAGGAAATGCCGCAGAAAAAATCGTAGTTGTAATGGGCTTCCTTGGGCCTGAGGAAGAAATCCCCGATGGCAAGGGAACCGTCCGCCGCCACCTTGAAATATGTCGCGCATTGCTCCAACGCGGCCTTTAGCACCTTGCCAGTCACCCGCAGCACAACTAGGGTGTTCGCAAACGGATAGCTGGATACCACGTCGCGCACCGTGACCTGCTCCCTGAACCCGGCGACATCGTTGCTCAGCGCCGCACAGGATACCTGCGCGCCGGAGGCGTCAAGCTGCACCCGGTTGATGAAATCCGCGATCTTGGAGCCGTGCAGCGCCATATCGAGTTTCGGTTCGGGCCGCAGGGGCCCGGACAGCCGCCCGATGGGCGTATCCAGCCATTGATTCAAATCATCGTAGAGGGTCTGCTCCCACGGTTTGACGACGGGCGGAGCGTCCGGCTCGCAAAGGCGGGACGATATCGCACCTTTGCCGTCGATCGTCAGGCGTACATAAGCCTTTGCGTTGCCGGGGGTCTGCGCCACGTGCGTGCCATGGATCACCTTGTTGGCCACCGGGATGTGCTGGTGCCCCGTCAACAGAATATCAAAGGGCAGTTCCTCACACAGCCGCCAGCCGATATTCTCGTCGGTATCTGAAAGCAGCCTGCCTGTTTCCAGGTCCCGTTCAAAGCCGCCGTGGTAGATGCCGATCATCACGTCCGCCTTTCCCCGCAGGGCGTTCACAGCGCCGCGCGCAGCTTCCATGGTGTCCGATACCGCGACGCTTCCCAGGTTTTCCGCTTTCTCCCACCGGTTGATCCAATGCGTCACGACGCCGATCAGCCCGACGCGCAGCCCGTTTTCCAGCGTGTGCAACGCATAGGGGAGGATGGGCAGGGCCCCGGCCGAATCCCGCACATTCGCGCACAGGCACTTCGCATTGGATCTCAGCAGATAGTCTTTCAACGTCCCGTAGCCGTAGTTGAAATCGTGGTTGCCGAGCGTGACGTAATCGTATTTGAGATCGTTCATCACATCGGCGCAGGGCATCGGTTTGCCTAAGGCGCGGCAGTAATAGGTCAGCGGCGATCCCTGCAGGGTATCGCCGCCGTCTATGATCAGGGTATTGCCGTCATGCACAAATGGCATGCGCAACAGTCCCTGCGCGAGCGTTCCGGGGCTGATAAAATCGGTCGGGTAGATATACCCGTGCGTATCCGAGGTGTAGTACAGCGTCAGCCGGTCCGCCATGCTTAACCCCTCGCCAGCTTTTTGCGCACTCTGGTGGAGAAGAAATCGATGATCAGCATCAGGATGATCATGCCGAACAGAAACGCGCCCACCATGCTCCAGCGGCGGCCGTTGATGCACTGGATCAGCGCCGCACCGATGCCGCCAGCGCCGACGATGCCCAGCGTCGTCGCGTCTTTAATGTTGATATCGAAGCGGTAAATGATGGTGGAGACAAAGTTGGCGTACAGCTGCGGCAGGATGCCGTAGCGGATCTTCTGGAACGTCGTGCATCCTACGGCGTCCAGGCTTTCCAAAATTCTCGTATCCAGGTCTGCAATGGCGTTGATATACATCTTAGAGATCATGCCGATGGAGCAAATGCTCTGCGTCACCACGCCGCAGAACGGGCCGGGGCCGGTCACTCGTATCCATACCAGCGCCCAAACGAGGCTGGGGATGGTACGAATCATCAGTATCAAGGCGCGCACGATGAACGCCGCCCACTTTGGCATAACGTTCTCGCTTGCCAGAAAGCTGAAAGGCACCGCAAGCAGCCCGCCGATCAGCGTACCGAGAACGGCGATGGCAACGGTCTCCAAAAGCAGATAAGGTACGCCTTCCGTGGAAAACGTAAACAGCAGATTGGGATCCGGGTGAACGATACCGTAGATGATGCCGTAGGCCACCTCGGAACCCTTGGCGGCAATGCCCCTAAACTCGATAGCGCTGGAAGACCAGCCAAGCAAAACAGCGAACAACAGCACAGTCAGGGTATAGATCCACCATCGTTTCGGCCTGTTCTCATACATCGATTCGATGGGATTGAGCGTTTTCTGCATGCCTCGGCCTCCTAACTAAGCTTTCTGCGCAGGTACTGGCTGGTATTGTCGATAATCAGCACAACGACAAACAGGGTGATCAGCACCATGCCCAGGCCTTCGTAATCCCGGAAGCCAACCCGGTCGTTGATCAGAATACCCAAGCCGCCCGCGCCGACATAGCCTAGAATGGATGCGGCACGTATATTGATTTCAAATGAATACAGGCAATGCGATAAATAGGTGGGTAAAATCTGGGGGAATACGGAACTCCAGAACGCTCTGAACTTCGTCGAACCCAGCGCTTCCATGGCCTCAAACGCGCCCATGTCAACGGTTTCAATGCTTTCATACATCATTTTCGACACGATGCCGAAGGTGAAGATGGAAATCGCTACGGTGCCCGCGAACGTGCCCAAACCGAACATCAGCGCGGAGATGGACGCGATGACCAGCGTCGGCAGCGTGCGCACGATATTGAGGAGCACGCGAAGGATGGCGACGATGACGTTGTTTTTAATGATATTGGCCGATGCGGCGATCGAAAACGGCAACGCCAGCACCGAGCCGATGACCGACCCCAATACGGACATCTTGATGGTGTCCAGCAGCGGATCCAACACCTTGGGGAAATATGACCATTTTGGATTGAAGATTTTTGACAGGATGACTTGGAATTGATAAAAACGCCTGATTAACAAGCCGATATCGAATTTCGTTAATACAACCGACACGCTGACGGCCAACACAAGCCCCAGCGTGATCAGCCACATGCGGGAACGCGGTTTTTCAACGGTATGCCCGCCGACAACGATGGTACGCGGCGGGAAAATGCGGTCGAATAGCGGCTTTTTTACTTCGGAGGACTGTTTCCTGAACATCAGGGCAGCACCTCCTTCTTCTTTTTTTGCGCCACACTTTGCGCTTTCCCGGCCTCGGCGTTCTGGTCGGCGGCTTTGGGGATCGGCGCGCCGCTGTATATGCTGTCGAGCACCTGATCGGTGATATCTTTCACGGGGCCGTCATACACAATGTGTCCGCCGCGGATGCCGATGATGCGATCGGCGAACTCCAGCGCGAGATCTACGTGGTGGATGTTGATCAGTATGGAGATATTCATTTCCTTGTTGATGCGCTTGAAGTCGTTCATCACCTGGTTGGCGGTCACGGGGTCCAGCGCCGCGACCGGCTCGTCCGCCAGGATGATGGACGGGTTCTGGTTCAGCGTTCGGGCAAGCGCCACGCGCTGCTGCTGCCCGCCGGAGAGCTGGTCGCAGCGCGTATACGCCTTATCCAGGATGCCGACCTTGTCAAGCGCCGTCAGCGCCGCCAGCTCCTGTTTTTTCGTAAAGACACCGAACAAAACGCTAAAAAAATCCATGTCCGGAACCATCGAGGTCAGCACGTTTTTAATCACGGTGGACCGCGAAACCAGGTTGAAGGACTGAAACACCATCCCGATATGCCGGCGGAACCGCCGCAGCGACTTGCCTCGCAGCGTCATCACGTCCACGCCGTCCACGATCACCTGCCCGTCGGTCACGTCGATCATGCGGTTGATGGTGCGGATCAGGGTGGATTTTCCCGCGCCGGAAAGCCCGATGATCGCCACAAACTCTCCCTGCTCGATTTTTAAATCAACGCCGTCAAGCCCGCGGACGCCGTTCGGGTAGGTTTTGCCGGTTCGGATGAATTCGATCATATTATATGCCTCATCGCTATCACAGTTTTATACATTGATTATCATAAGCCGTTAAGCGGATTTACAATTCAAATGCGGTCTGGCAGCAGATAGAAGAACAGCGCGCTGTCCTGCTGGACCGGGCGGCTTCCTTCCTGTATAGGAATTGCCGTGTACAAAAGCCCGTCGGCGCCGCCAAGTACAAAGCCGGTATGCTGATAGAACCTGCAGGCCGCAGGATTTGTATCCTGCGTTTCGGCAACCAGGCCTTTGAGTCCGTGTTTTCGCGCCCAATCCACGCACGCATTGATCAGCGCGCGGCCCGCGCCCTTTCCCCGGTACGGCATATCCACCCGGATGTCCCACAGCGTTGCCAGATGGTTCCATTTCGCTGTCACGACCGCCTGGCCCGCCGGCTGTTCGTCCAGAAAAGCGAAGAAACAGGCGGCGTCATCACGCTGTATCAATTCTTGCGCCGTATACTGTGTATCGGGTGGGCAGATATGCCATTGCGGTTCATCAAGCGGCGTATAGTCCAGCGTAAATAAAGAACCGTTGAAAAGGATGTTCACCCGCTCTTCAACCAGATAACGGTTATCGATCCGGTTGAATAAAAAAGCCGTATCCTTGTCCAGCGGCCGGATGGATATCATGAATAAACACCCCTGCATGAATCAACCAAAAAGAGAGGCGATACGGCAGAAACCGTACCGCCTTTGGCGTAACGTAATATTGGATTACTGCACGGCTGCCAGGGCCTTACGTGCGCCTTCATAATCCGCGTCGGTGGCAACCGCATAACCGGTATGGCTGTACACGGAGAAGATTGCTAAGCCCTCTTCCGTATTGATGATGTTGATCAGCGCGGTCTGCAGCGCGGCGATGAACTCCGGATTGTAGACGGTCGGATTCGCCCTGGTGACGGACACGGTATCGTTGTAGATGCCTGAGGTCACGCCGATGACGTTGAGCTCGTTCCAAATGGTGTCTTCACGGCCCATGCCGGCCTTGCCTGTCGCATCCGCTTCCGTAACGGGCAGCATCCAGGCGGTCTCGTAGTCGCGGCGGCCGTCGGCGTAGCACACGATGATGTCGACCGCCTCGGCTGCGGCCTGCGCGAAACCTTCGCCATAGCCGGAAAGGGTGATGACGCTAGACAGATCGGTGAGTTTTTTGCCGCCGTAGTTATCCATCAACCAAATCGTGGGGTAGATGTAACCGGCGGAGGATGACGTTCTCATTACACCCCAACTGGCCTTGTCCAGATCTTCCCAGGTGAGCGCTTCTCCTGCGTTTGCCTTGGCTGCCAGCACCTTGCCATATTCGGAGGGCGTGGCATAGATCAGCGAACGGTAGAAGGTGACCTGCTCGTCGGTGGGCGTGGTCTTGTTTGCGTCGCCGTTCCAGGTGGCCGGATCGGTGGAGTCGTTGCTCAGGCCGTCGCGTGTGCAAGTCAGGATCACGTCCACTTCGTCCGAGTACAGGGCGTATGTGCCGCCGGGCAGCCAGCCTACATCGATGGAGCCGGCAGCCATTGCTTCGCCTGTCGCCTCGTAGGAAGTACCCACGGTGATGTCGATTTCACCGATATCGTACCCCTGAAGGAGCATTTCCGCCTTCAGCAGCTCGGGCAGGTTTTTAGTGCCGGTGATGATGACGTCGGCATCCTTTGACGGTACAAATTCAAGCGTGAGTTTGTCCATCGCCATAGCCTTTTCTTCCGGTTTGGCAGTCAGAAGAATAACGGCGACAACCGCTCCGGCTATGATGACTACGCACAGGAGTATGATGAGTAGTTTTTTGCTCATATCCGATTTCCCTCCTAAGTATTTTTGAGAGTATATTCACATCATATCGTACCTTTATGACTATTTCTATATTAGAATAGTTAAGATTGTGTTTTTAAATTATAAAATCGGGAATATAAAAGCGCAACAGGATGTGTTCGGCGTAAAGACTGTATACAATATCTGCGGTTATGTTAAAAACTGGCAGGATATGCCAATTCATCGGAAGCGCGCCCTTATAATGAAAAGTATATGTAAAAGATTGGTAAACGGTTCTCGCAATGATCGCTATATCCTAAAAAGGCTGTATACGGCGCCGGGGGAAAGCAGGTGAACTATCACAGACAGCAGCAACAGCAAAACGAAGCGTTTGTGCCATACAAACAACGCTCTCTTCCTGACGAGGGAATATAAACCGCCGAGAGATACGGCGATGAGCAGCAGCGTTCCGGCTATGGTGCCCGTATGCAGCCGCAGCTCGCCCAGGGCAAGCCAGCCGTGAACCAGCGCGATCAGCAGTATCGCCGCGCCGAGAGGTTTATGGACTGCGCGCAGGACTTTAATGATTTTGGCGTACCCTCCACCCCTTAGGCGGAGGGTACGGTCGTTAAGGAAACGGATCCAGTACGGCGCCGTCATCACGGCAATGAACCCGATATTCAGCCAACCGAGGACCGCGTACATGGTTACGTCACTCCTTACTCAGCCAGCTTGCCGACGATGGGAAGCCCTGTCAGTTTCGACACTCCGTGCGGGGAGATATTCTTGATTTCCTCGGTCAGGTCCTTCCCCGCGGTAAAGCCGTTATGCCGGCCGCTTCGCCATTGCGGCACGTCGCTTACGTCGTAGATCACGCCGTCCACCGCAATGTAGGCCGGGTTGCCGTTCGTGCCGTCATACTGCGAAAGTTCGGCTAGCGTCATGATGATCTCACGGGTATCGGCGGCCGGTTCTTCTGTTGCGGCCGGTTCTTCGGATACTATGGCTTCTTCTGTCGCGGCGGGAGCCGCGGCGTCGCTGCCGCCGGTCGTGCAGCCCTGCATGACCAACAGGATAGAAAGCAGCGTCAGCGCGACGCCGAGAATGGTTTTCTTCTTCATATAGGTAAGCCTCCCAATTTCGTCGATGTTTCAAAGAGGATCTGCAGGACGCTGCGGCCAATCGCCGCAGCTGCAGTATACTACAATGTTGTACGAAAACGATCGGATTGAAACGTAAAGCGCAGGCTTCGAAAACCGAAACCTGCGCTTTTGGCAACGTGAAATGAAGTTTGGTATTGGGGGTTACGCCTTTGCCGACGCGCCGTTTTTCAGCGCCTTTGCTTCGTCTTCCTTCTTTTTGGTCATCAGGGAGACGACGATCAGCGTCAGGAAGCTGAGCGGCACAGAGATAATGGCGGGATTGTCGATCGGCATGGGCGCCGTGACGTCCACCAGGTGATATACGTCGTTGTAGGTGCTCTGCGACAGGAGGATAATGATCATCGCAGACACGAGCCCCACGATGATGGACGCGATCACGCCCTTGGCCGAGGTCTTCTTCCAGAACAGCACCATGATGATCGCCGGGAGGTTTGCCGACGCGGCTACGGCAAACGCCCAGCCGACCAGGTAGCTCACGTTCAGGTTCTTGAACAGGATGCCCAGAACGATCGCGATTCCGCCGACGCCGATCGCTGCGATCTTGCCGATGCCGACTTCCATCTTCTCCGACATCTTCTTCTTGCCGGAGCCGACCAGGTCGTGCACCACCGCGCCGGACGACGCCACGAGCAGGCCGCTCACCGTGCCGAGTACCGTGGCGAACGCGATCGCCGAGATGATGGCGAAGATCGCCACGCTGAAGTTATTGGCCAGAAGCGGCGCCGACATATTGGAGTTCGTCAGATCCAGCGCGCCGCCTACCATCGAACCGAACCCGAGGAACAGCGTGAGGATATAAAAGAACCCGATCCCCACGATCGCGACGATCGTGGATTTTCTGGCGGCCGCCGGGTTTTTCACCGTGTAATAGCGGATGAGGATGTGCGGCAGCGCCGCGGTGCCGAAGAACAGCGCCAGCATCAGCGAGATGAAGTTCAGCTTGTTCTTCGTCGTATCCAGGGGGAATTTCAGCCCCGGCTGCAGCACTTCTTTGCCGGAGGTCGGACGCTGGTAATAGACGGTGATCTTGTCCCCGTCGTCCATGACGATGGCCTTGTCCCAGCGCACCACCGTGCTCTCCTTGATGATGCCGAGGAACTCAAACGGCCCGACCGCGCCGGTCTCCGTGTTGGGTACGCCCCTGATATCCGTCAGGTTTCCCACCTGATGGAATTTGCCCTCTTCTTCGGGCGCGCCGTTGTACAGCACCGAGCCGTCGGATTTGTTGGTGATGGACAGCGTCTCTTCCAGAATGCCCTTATCCGCGTTGTAAGCCCAGACGGTCCGGTCGCCGTCCGCGGAACGCACGGCTGCGAAGAGATGGTCCCCGACCGTCCATTCGTTCTCGACGGTGTAGTTCGTATCAACGAGCGAAATGCCGTCGGCAGCCGCGCTGTCCACTTCCAGCGTGTCGTACTCGTCGGTAATCAGCCCCTTGTTCAGCACCAGGAACACGAGTATGAAGGAGAAGATGATCAGCAGCGCGCCTTTTAAAAACTGCACGTAGGTGGTGGACGCCATGCCCGCCGTGGCGACGATGATGATGACCACCGCGCCTACCAGGATCACGCCCAGCCAATGCGGCCAGCCCAGCAGCGGCGTGACCAGCGAGCCCGCGCCGACCATTTGCGGGATCAGATAGAACACCGATACGATCAGCGTGCTGATGCCGGCAGCGATCTTGATGCCCTTAGATTTGAATTTGGAATCCAGCGCGTCTGCAAAGGTGTATTTACCCATGCGCTTTAGCGGCTCGGCGACCACGAACAGCGCGACCATCCAGCCCGCCAAATAGCCGATGGAGTATAGAAATCCGTCAAATCCGTAAAACGCGATCATGCCGCAGATGCCCAGGAACGACGCGGCGGACAGGTAGTCGCCGGCGAACGCGATGCCGTTGACGACCCAGGGAATGCTACCGCCAGCCGTATAGAAGCCTTTGGTGCTTTGGGAGCGCTTGGCGAAGTACCTGGAAATGAGCAGAACAAACGCCACGAAGGAGAAGAAGATGATGATGGCCCAGATGGACGGCTGATAATTCATTCCGCACCCTCCGTTTCGTCTTCAACGTTCATTTTTTTCTCGCATCTCGCACAGATGAAATTGTAGATGAACGCCAGGATGATGGCGAAAACGATTAAAAACAGTCCGTAAAAAATCGCCATATTGATATTGCCGATGTCCGTACCCATGACGTCCGGGGCAAACACGGTTACGGCGATAAATCCCGCGTATACGAGGGTATAGACCAAAAACATCCACAGCCCGAGTTTCGCCTTGATCCCGGCTGCGCAGTCCTTCCTGTCCTCGGGCACATTTTCGTGCTGCATAAATCAAACCACCTTTATTGAATTAATGCGTGCGAGCGTAGCAAAATATGCGCGCGGAGTATGCGCATAAATTTACAACATAAAAGTCAATATACTCTTCCCGTATTGATTTTGCAAGCGAAATGTTTAAAAAGTAACACAAAGCGCGCATATAGCGCTTACTTTTTATCTTGTTTGATTTAATTTTATAGATGAACGGTGGAATTGTTACGAAGGGGCGATATAACCTGTTCCTTGGCATGATACGCATAGCGGGTCGCGGTGTGAATGAACATCGTATGGGACTGAATAAATACTCCCGCAAGCAGAAGGCGCAGGAACTCGCAAGCGTGCTCGCACTCTTTAATTGACTATCTCAAGATTCAAAAATATGCAGCTCCAATGTATTAGCCGCAGGGGAACAGGTCCGGATCCTTTCTTCCAGCGTCTGCATCATGGTTTTTATTGTCGCGTTATCGACGCCCTGTGGCGCATACACGGTGAACAGCACGCCGGCCGTCGATTTGGTGATACGGCTGCCGAAGTTCGGGCCGCGCAGGATGCTGGAAATCACATCGTTACCGCTGCATACCATCAGATCGCCTTTTACCGTGGCAACGGTTGTTCCGGATATTGATTGGAATTGTTCGTTTCCGGAGGCGAGTTTCAGCTTAAGCGGCAATTGCAGCGCGGCAAGGTCGTGCCCGGCGGTCAGCAGCATGCTCTCCAGCTCGGTTTGAAACATCGCGGCCAGCAGTCCGGAGGGCGCGCTCAACGACCGCTTCCCGCTCAGGATGGATTCCAGCTGCGCCAGCACATGATAGCTGTAGCCAAACTTCTTATAATAGTCCACGTAGGGTTTTACGGAAGGCAACGCTTTCAAGCCCGCCCGGTCCAGATGGCCGTACCTGCGGCGGATTTCATTGACGGCTTCCGCAGTTGCATCCGAATCCGGCGGGGCGGAAGCGTCCACATTCCCTATGGCGAGTATGCCCATCTTCGCGTCTGGATATAATCCGTGAACGGTCTTGTCAATCTGCAGCATGTTTCCTCCTGTTCTTTCGTACGATGAGATGCATACCCAATACGATCATACCGCTGCCGATCCATTGTACGGCGGTAGTTTGTTCATGCAGAAATAACATCGACAGCAGCATCGCCGTCAGCGGCATCATTCCCGAAAGCGCCGTTACCGCGAGCCCGTACCATATGAACGCCGTCCGTACCGTCGGATGGATAACTGGGCGGGCGTTCTCGTTTTCGGCCGCCTTCTGCTTCCGGGATATGATGTTGCAGTAGGATTCGCTGCTGGCGGCCAACAGCACAAGAACATTCCCGTCAAAGTGGCCAAAGGAGAATTTCGCGAAAAACAGGCTGTTATCCTGCAGCAGAAGGATACCAAGCACAGCAGCGGCGATGCCGGTGGTCTTGTAGCCGGTCAGGCGTTCCTTCAGGATAAAGTATGCCATCACAGCCGTGATCGCGGGCGTCGTGCCGGTCAGGATCCCCGCTTCCGCCGTGCTGGTCAGCCTGACGCCCGCGAGCAGGAACGACCGAAATAGGAAGATGCCGAAAAACGCCTGGGAAACCAGAAACAGCCAATCCCGCTTGTTAAGCTTCCGGATCGTCCGTATTGTTTTCCCCGCGTAAAACGGCAGCAGACCGGCGAGGATGATTCTCATGCTGACCGCCGTGATGGTGAAACAGGAAAGCTGCGACGACAGCAGATACCCCGTGACGACGGAAGTACCCGCAAGCGAAAACGCGCCGGTCAGGTACAGCTTTCCCTGCGTTGACGGTTTGACGGCACTCGTCTCCTTGCGTTCCCGCGGATGATAAGTATAATAATACGCGTACAACGGGACTGATGAAAGCTCCAGTATCTGTAAATTAGCATAGTACCAGTAAGAAAGGGGAGCCATGTGGAATATTGCGTTGAAACACGGCGGTGTCGCAGTACTGCGCATCAACTGGCGAACACAGCGATACCCTCCTTATCGGCTACGGCCATCTGACGGCAGGGCAGATTGAGGGAGGAATGATAGCGCTGCGAACCTTGATTAACGCGACGTAGATACAATAGAATACTTTACGGCGATTGACTTAACGGACTACAGTTCTTATAATATCCCACATACGGATGTTACAAATATGAACAACGCCCTGGCTTGCGGCGGCAAGCGGGCGGCGGGAGGACTGCGTGTATGAGAAACAAGCGTGAGGAAGCGTCCCTGAAAATCAACAAAAGGACATTTATCGTCGCATTCGTGATCCTGTTCCTGCTGATGATGACGGTGGGAATCTTAACGCAGGTGATACCGACCGGCAGCTTCAGCCGCGAGATAGTTGACGGCAGGGAAACGATCGTCGAGGGTTCATACGAACTGACAGACGGGGCGAGGCTGCCCGTTTACCGTTGGTTCACGGCGCCGGTGGAGGTGCTTTTCGGCTCCGACGGCATGGTGGTCATTGTTATTATATTTTTCCTGCTGGCGGTAGGCATGGCGTTTTCGCTGTTGGAAAAAAGCGACATCATGTCGCTGTTTATATCCAGAGTGGTGAAACGGTTCAGCAAAAGGAAATATCTTTTAATGGCGGTCATCGTGTTTTTCTTCATGCTGCTGGGCGCGGTGCTCGGCACGTTCGAGGAAAATATCGCGCTGGTGCCGATCATCCTGGCGCTTTCGTACTGCCTGGGCTGGGATTCGCTGGTCGGGCTCGGAATGAGCATGCTCGCGTCCTGCTTCGGGTTCACCGCGGCCGTCACCAACCCGTTTTCGATCGCGATCGTGCAGAAGATCGCCGGACTGCCGCTGTACTCTGGCTCCGGATACCGCATCATCATCTTCTTCGTCTATTATGCCGTGCTGTTCGCGTTCCTGTACCTGTACGCCCGCAGGATCGAAAAGGACCCGGCGAAATCCAAAGTCTATGGCGACGACGCGGCGCTGCGCGAGAAGTACCGCGACCCGAAAAGCCTGGAACAAATGCTCAGCCGAAAAACGCCGGATGAGCATGAGAAACTCAGGAAAGCGAGCCTCGTGTTCGGGATTTTCCTGGTACTGATACTCGTGCTGATTGTGACTGCGTCGTTCGTCTCCGCCCTGTCCGACCTGATGCTGCCCGTTCTCGGTATCCTGCTGCTGGCCGGCGGGATCGTTGCCTCGGGTATCGCGGGAATCTCCGCGAAACGGGAACTGCGTATCATCGGCAGCGCCGCCCTGGGTATCGCGCCCGCCATCGTGCTGATTTTGATGGCCATGAGCGTGAAACTCATCATCTCCGTCGGCGGCATTATGGACACGATACTCTACCATACGGCAAACGCGATCTCGTCCACGTCGCCGTATTTGGGTATCCTACTGCTGTACGCGGTCGTCCTGCTTTTGGAGCTGTTCGTCGGTTCTTCGTCCGCCAAGGCGTTTTTGGTGATGCCGCTTGTCGCGCCGCTTTCCGATCTGGTCGGGTTCACCCGGCAGACCTCGGTGCTCGCGTACAGCTTCGGCGACGGGTTTTCCAACATGATCTACCCGACGAACCCGGTGCTGCTGATCTGCCTGGGCCTGACGGTGGTCTCCTACGCCAGGTGGATGAAATGGACGATCAAGCTGCAGCTGATATCCCTGGTAATCGCCTGTGTTTTCCTATTGATAGGCGTCGCCATCAACTACGGGCCATTCTAGTTTATACGCAAACCAAAACCGCCGGAGATACCTCGGTGGTTTTTTGTATATGAAGCTATAACACATCCAAACTTCGCGCGGTGTTAATAAGAAAATCCTGCACGTTCGTCACGATGCTGATGGTGGACAGGCTGCCGCGGTCGCGCAGCTTTCCCACGGCGAACTCCGAGATGTCCACCGTATAGAAGTATACGGGGCGGAGCCTGCCGTCCCTCAGCTGCCAGGAGGGCGACATATTGCCCGTCGCGATCGTGTGCAGCTGCGTCGCCAGCGCGATGATGGTCGTGGCTCGCATGGTGTGCCAGCGCATGGCGTCCTGCGCTTCGTACACGTTTGCAATCACGCCGGGCAGCGGACCGTCGTCGCGGATGGACCCGGCGAGCACCATGGGGATATCGTTTCGGATACAGGCA